>JAGHTQ010000239.1 GCA_018065295.1 Candidatus Colimonas fimequi
CTATTTAACTATTGTGCCTCGGGATAACTTAACCCAATAGCCGTTCTTGCTAAGCTGACCGTAAGCTCCACTAATCTTCTTGATAGTGTAAGTACCTGGCTTAATGATGCCCTTTGACTTAGAGCTTGCTGATGCCTTAGCTCTCATGTTCAGATCCTTCTTAGTAATCTTAATCTTGAAGTTTCCTGTTACCTTAGTGTACTTCAGGTTAATCCAGTAACCGTTTGACTTAAGCTGACCCCAGGACTCGCTTACCTTCTTGATTTCGTAAGTCTTGCCCTTCTTAACCTTGCCCTTAGACTTAGAGCTTGCTGATGCCTTAGCTCTCATGTTAACACCTGAGCCAGTAATCTTAACCTTGAATGTACTTGCCTTAGGTGCTGCTGTAGTCGCCTTAGTTGTAGCTGTTGTTGCTGCAGCTGTAGTTGCCTTGGTTGTTGAGCCAGTCTTAGTTGTTGCCGTTGTAGTAGTCGCCTTAGTTGCGGCTGTAGTCGTTGGCTTGGTAGTTGTAGGCTGCGTAGCTGCTGTTGCCAGTTCAATCTTAGTCGCATAATCTAAGCTGATCCAGTAACCGTTAGTCTTAAGCTGTGCCCAGCCATTCTTCTCCTGAACTACATCGTACGTACCCTTGCTCAGGTAACCCTTTGATGTGTATGAAGTGCCAGCGCCAGTTCTCATGTTCAGATTAGTTGCTGTAACCTTAATCTGATAGATAACGCCGTCCTTGTTAGCTGTTGTTGGTACAGTTGTTGTAGGAGCAGCTGTTGTAGTAGTTGGAGCTGCTGTTGTAGTTACTGTGCCTTCTGATCCTGCAATCTTAGTGCAATATGATAAATATACCCAGTAACCATTATTCAGGTATCCCCAGCCAGCACATTCCTTGCTAACAGTATATGTTCCTGGAGCAATATGACCCTTGCTTGTATTGTTAGTTCCTGGACCTGTTCTCATATTGAGATCAGTCTTGGTAATCTTAATCTTATAGTTAACGTCAACGACCTTCTTGTTGATTGGTTCGTCAACATAAATATAACCCTTAACCGAACTATACCATGGTGTTCCGTAATGGAAATACAATTCGCTATATGAAGGTTTATGACTAATAACCTTAAATCCTGATTCGGATACATAAGGTTTGCCATTTACTACCTTCTCTACTACAGCTACATGGTTATTTGTATAACATGCGATAGCGCCAACCTTAGGTGTTGAGCCATACTTATACCACTGATTACTAATGTTCTGTCCAAACCATGTATCAGCATTACCAGTTATATTATCAAATACCCATCTATTCTGGATTTCACTTGCCCTTGCTAATGCATACCAAGTACAGTTACCTCTAACATATCCCTTCTTAACTGAGAAATATGTTAACGTAGGTGCCCATCCTCTGGCATAAAAACCATTATCATTGGTAAAGTACCATTTCTTACCGGCTTCAGACGTAAAGGTTGGCATAGCCGTTCTAGGTGTTACCGCCTCAGCCGCATCTGAATCTACAGTTGTTGCTGGTATAAACACTGTGAAGGCGAGTATCAGTGCCAGCAATACTGACATTATTCTCTTCTTCATTATCTTGCTCCTGTTTCCTTCCTAAGTCGTTTAATCTCGTTCTTAAGACCTTCGATGTATCCGATAGGATAAACATCAACAGGCACAATGTGTATTATACCATTTTCTTCGTATATTTCCAACTTGTCGCCTTCCCCAAGGCCAAGTTTAGTCACAATACCCTTCGGAATTGTGATCTGAGACTTCTGTCTCAATTCTGTAATCATCTTCATTGGTAAGAATTTCTCACTTTCCCCTAAATAAACTCTTCTCAAAACTAGAATTACGAAATATCCATAAGTATTCAATTTATATTTTCTTACTTTCTTACTAATCATACCAAACTTCATTTCAACTTGCAAGTTTTACCAATAAAAAAAGGCCATAAAATGGCCAAAATATGAGCGATGTCAGAGCTGAAGCACTGGCACACGCCAATTCCTCAAAAACGAAAAAACGATGTCGATTTCTCGACATCGTTCTCATTTCTTATTTCGCTTCTAACCTAAGAATGCCATAACTGCCTTCTTAACGTCATTACCATCAGCTACGCCCTTAACCTTAGGCATTGTTGCTCCCATGAGCTTGCCCATAGCAGCCTTGCCGCTACCAGCTTCAATACCCAGATTCGCTGCCGTTGCCTTAACTAAATCAAGGATTTCTTCAGCTGTCAGCTGCTGTGGCATGTATTCACTCAGGACTTCAATTTCAGCCTTGTTAGCTGCAACCAGATCGTCACGACCGCCCTTCTCGAAGTCTGCTAACGCATCCTTTCGCATTTTAATCTGCTTGGATACGATGGCAGCGATACCAGCATCATCCAGTTCTTCGCGGTTATCCACTTCGTACTGTTTGATTGCGGCTCTCAGGAAGTTTATAGTCTCTTTTCTGACAGTCTGCTTGTTCTTCATTGCGTCCTTAAAGTCAGCATTTAATCTTTCTTTTAAGGTCAATTAAAACACCTCTTGTCTTAATTAGCTTACGTGCTCAAACGAATAAGTTGTCTTCAACACTAAATAGAAATTAGTACTTTCTAGCCTTCTTTCTAGCAGCTTCTGACTTCTTCTTCTTCTTTACGCTTGGCTTCTCGTAATGTTCTCTCTTACGAAGTTCTGACATAACGCCATCTCTAGCGCATGATCTCTTGAATCTCTTCAGAGCACTCTCTAAGCTTTCGTTTTCTCTTACTATAACCTGTGCCATTCCCGTTTCACCTCCTTACTTGGTAGGTTTAAAAAACCATAAAACGGTTCATTACAACGTTGATATTATACTATCTCGCCGAATGCAATGCAAGGACTTTTTTATTTATAATCCATCAGCCTGGTGGCCATGTCATCTTTCTCTTGCCGAGAAGATGGAAATGTATGTGCTTAACTGTCTGCAGTCCATCTTGCCCACAGTTATTTACCAGTCTGTAGCCATTCTCAAGACCCAGCTCAGCCGCAATATCCTTAACCTTAGTCATGATATAACCCAGCAGTTCAGCATCTTCAGCCTGAACATCATCCAGTGAAGCAATGTGCTTCTTAGGGATAATCAGTACATGAACAGGTGCCTGCGGGTCCAGATCGTGGAACGCCAGAATCTTATCATCTTCGTACACCTTATTTGACGGAATATCTCCATTAGCTATCATGCAAAAAATACAATCACCCATGTTTTCACCTCCTATTTCGGTATGCTCTAATTATAGTCGCTCGCCGCGCCCGTGTCAAAGCGTGCAGCTGCGAGCCACAAGCACGGAATACATATACATCTGCAAATTCCGTGCTCACATCATTTCTTAGCGACCACTTTCTCCCAACTCTTCTATACATCAGAACTATTGGGAGACGAACCTTCCACACCAGCTTGGCTGCACCAATATTTTCTCCCAAAAGCACATTGAGATCCTCCTTCACGGGAGACAAAGCTCAGATTTATTAGTTAATTAGCATAAATTTGATGCTACTTTGCCTCATGATTTCTCATTATTTACCCTTCGTCTCCCATAAACAGCGTGTCACAGAACATGTAGGAGAAAATATAATGGGCAAGAATGAGCCGAACCGTATTCGTCTCCCAAGATCAACCATAAGCAAATAATTAGGGAGAAATGCACTACAATGCACTACAAATCACAAGCAAACAAATAGCGACTGGGATTCCAGTCGCTTATAAGTACTTCTCAATCTCAATGAATATTCGATCTTTGCGAGTGCGGTTTCCCACTACGCGCAGGTAGGCTTTGCCTTTGCCGCGAAGAACTAACTTGTCACCTTCGTTTACGGGCGCGTCCACCTTCTCAACCTGCATGCTGTTGACGAAGACGATGCCTGACTTAATCGCCTCGGCGGCCTTAGCACGGGACAGGTTGAATGCTGATGCCACCAGGTTATCCAGACGCAAAGAAGCCACGGTATCTTTTACCATCTGTGTCTTCACTTCCGGAACGTGAAGACCGTCCAGATCGACCACCTCAAGAGAGAGGGTCGTGCGACCCGCTTTGTCGTAGTTAAGCAGAAGGAAATCTGCGATTTCCCTGAGGACAATTATGTCCGCCTGGTTGCCGTCCACCAGAATGTCGCCGATAACCTCACGCTTAAGGCCCAGACCTGTAAGTGATCCCAGATAGTCGCGGTGGGTCAGCTGGCGGCCGTGAGTTGGCGCCTTGGCACGTATTACACAGAGCTCCTGACGGGCATCATCCAGCGAGCCATACGATGGCACGAAGAAAGCAACTACTCTCTCGGCTTCGTCGTATCCTCCGAAGAACTCCAGAGACACTTCCTTCTGTCCTCTACCGATTTCACGCCACAAATTAGCAACTAACGTACGCTGGCGCAGATCCAGGAAATGAGTCGATGTCATCATGTAATTGTCATTGGCCTGCTGGAAACGATCCTCTACCTGCGCAAGCAGCATCTGATCATCCTTGGCACTCTGATTAAACGCCATAATCTAAATTATCTCACCCTTCATACCATCAGCAACGACCTCGCTAAGACGAACATCCACGAATGTGTTCTCAAAATCGGCGAATGATGCGCCTGATGGCAAGTTAACATAAACCTTAATATAGTTATCTGAATAGCCATTCATTACCTGGCCATCAGCATCTAATTCCTCTATGAGCACGCGAGCGACCTGACCCAGGTTGCCAGCGGCGAAGTCTTTAGCGCAAGCCTTTGCAAGGGTTTGGAGCCTGTCGCTGCGTTCGTTCTTGATCTGCGGAGCCACATGACCGCCCATCTGTGCGGCCTTAGTGAATGGACGCTTGGAATATTTGAACACGTGAGTACGAACGAACTGAGCCTTCTCTACCAGTGCGCAGCTATCAAGGAAGTCAGCTTCCTTCTCCCCTGGGAATCCAACGATGATATCAGTTGAGATACCGTAGAGAGGATCGAATTCGCGGAGCACACGAACGATCTCCATGTACTGCTGCAGATCATATGGTCTGTTCATGGCTTCCAGAACGCTGTCACTTCCGCTCTGTGCAGAGAGATGAACGTGGTGACACAGCTTGTCATACTTCATCAGTCTCTTAACGTACTCAGCGCTAACAACGGCTGGCTCAAGGGAGCTGAGACGGATACGGAAGTCACCATCAAGCTCATTAAGTGCGGCAATAGCCTTCTCAATACCGTACATACCGATACCGTCAAGTTCACCGGCATAGTCGCGAGCTGGCACTTTGCCACCCACTTCATCAAGGCCATACAGGGCCGTATTAATGCCTGTAAGCACGATTTCCTTATAGCCTGAAGCAATTAACTGACGAGCCTCTTCAACGATCTGAGAAAGGTCTCTGCTCCTTATTTTGCCACGAGCATAAGGAATAACACAGTAAGAACAGAAACGATTGCAGCCTTCCTGAATCTTAATGTAGGCGCGGGTACGGTTCTCCGCACCAGAAACGAAACCCATATCCTCGTATGAATCCAGTTCCTCGAAACCCTTCACGTGCACCTGCTTGATGCCGTCCTCCATGAATTTATCTACATATGATGGAATCTCACACTTTGATGCAGTGCCAGTTACGATATCAACGCCCTCAACAGCAGCAACGTCGTCTGGTCTGACCTGGGAGTAGCAGCCAGCTACTACGACTACGCTGTCAGGGTTCTGCTTTTTCATTTTGCGAACAAATTGACGTGACTTCTTGTCAGCCATGGCAGTAACCGTACACGTATTCACCACGTAAACATCAGCCATATCTTTCTCGTCGACGATCTCGTGGCCTTTAGCACGGAAGTCGCGGATCATGGCTTCAGTCTCATATTGATTAACTTTGCACCCTAAAGTGTGAAATGCGATTTTCATTTGTTATCTTGAGTCCTTTCAAATTCCTACTATAACAGTAGACAGTATAACACAAAAGAAGAGACTGCCAAAGCAGTCTCTCCATATTACACCATTTGAATTATAAATTAAAATCTAGCGATCAGATCGTCAACCTTGCAGATTTCTCCACCGTAAGTTTCCTTGAAGTACTTAAGACCGTTCAGGTAATCTTCTTCAGTGAATGAATCAGTTGTTTCTTCTGGAATAACAAGGTCGAAACCGTACTGATAAGCATCTGCGCCAGTGTGTCTGCAGCACATATGAGCGTGAAGACCAGTGATAACGCAAGTGTCAACACCCAGGTCTCTGAGCAGAATGTTCAGGTCTGTGCCGAAGAAACCGCTGTAGTGTCTCTTAGGAACTACATAGTCCTTGTCGCAAACGTTCAGTTCAGGAATAACCTGTGCGCCTTCAGTACCAACGATAGCGTGGTCGCCCCAGAATTCCAGTTCCTTGTCAACGCCCTGAATGTGAGCATCGTTTGAGAAAATTACAGGAACGCCCTTCTCTCTAGCAGCGTCGCAAAGCTTAGCTACTGCAGGAACGATAGCCTTACCTCTGTCGCAAGCCAGTGCGCCAGTAACGAAATCGTTTAACATATCTACCACGATAACTGCATATTTAGCCATTTCTTGTCCTCCCCAAATTGTTGGAAATTGGAAATAATTACTTTAACTGAATTATATAGCAAAATGGATAGGTGTCAAGACACCTATCCATACATTTCACTATACAATCACCAATTCTACACAATTCTAATCAGGGCGCCGCCCTCAAGGAATGAATTAATGTTATCCATTACTACGCGCAAAATAGTCCCGCGGGCTTCCGCCGGTGAGAATCCTATATGCGGAGTAATAATAACGTTCGGAATGCTAAAGAGCTCGCTGCTCTTAGTCGCTGGCTCTTCAGCCATAACGTCCAGGCCCACGCCGTAGAGCTTGCCCCTCTTAAGAGCGTTGATCAAAGCCGCCTCGTCTACAAGACCGCCACGTGAAGTGTTGATGAGAATGGCACCATCCTTCATCTGGCTGATGAACTCTTCGTTAACCATCTTCGCGTTCTCCGCAGTCAGTGGACAGTGAAGTGACACAACGTCTGACTTAATAGCAGCCTCAGGGTCCTGACTGTAGATATTTACAGTCATACCGAAGGCACGAGCGATCTCCGCCACCCTTTTGCCAATGTTGCCGTAGCCAACGATACCGATACTCTTACCGGCAAGCAAAATCTGACGGTGCACGCCGTAAGCGCTATGACGGCTTGAAACCCACTGACGGTTTCTAACCATATCGCAAAGAGCGTCCGCCTTATTTGTAACCTCAAGAAGGAGCGCGAATGCCAGCTGTGAAACAGCGTCTGCTGAATATGCCGGAACATTTGTAACGGCGATGCCCTTCTCCTTAGCATACTCTAAGTCGATGTTGTTATAGCCAGTAGCTGCGCAGCAGATAAGCTTAAGATTAGGAGCAGCATCCATAGCCGCCTTATCCATTACGAACTTATCCACCATAACGATGTCAGCATCAGCAATACGTTCTCTTCCTTCTTCTGGAGTTGAATTGCGATGATTCTTGAAAAAGCCCAATTCCTTGAACGCATCCCATTTCAGATCCCCAGGATTAACATATTCACAGTCCAAAAAAACTATTCTCATAACTACACACCCTTTATCCCTATAATTCTAATTCATACATAATCATTGCAAGAGCCGCCATGCCTGCAGTCTCTGTACGAAGAGTAGTTCTTCCAAGTGATACAGACAGTCCCCCAGCTTCTACAATGTCACTTGCTTCCTCGTCGCTGAAGCCACCTTCAGGTCCGATAATAACTGCCACGCGAAGGCCTGCTGCCATTTCCCCGTTAGCCTGTGCCTGTGCCACCCCTCTCAGTTCGTCCTTAATAGTAGTTCCCTTCTCGTTCTCATATGGGAACAGAACAAGATCGAAGTCTTCAAGATCCTCAAGCATCTGCATCATCTTAATTGGCTCTTCAACCTGCGGAATCACCCCGCGCTTGCACTGCTTAACAGCCTCCGCCGCGATCTTATTCAGACGCTGCACCTTCTTGCTGTAGTTGCCCTTATCTACAACAACCGTACGCGCCATGAACACCGGCTGAATAGTGTCTACGCCAAGTTCAACAGTTTTCTGAACGATAGTCTCGAATTTGCTACCCTTTGGCACGCCCTGAAAAAGGGTCACGCGAGTCTCCGGCTCCGCCGAAAAGCTCTGCTTATCAA
>JAGHTQ010000070.1 GCA_018065295.1 Candidatus Colimonas fimequi
TTGTATAAGGAAAACCCCACGTTAGACGTGGGGTTCAGTATACGCTATGCGTTTGCCCAAAATTATTACCTCGGGTATGATTGTAATGCGGTCTGCCAACTGCAAACAATCAAAGGAGGAATAATCATGGGCTTAAACGACATACATAGTCTATCTCATTCAAAATGGAATTGCAAATATCACATAGTCTTCGCGCCTAAGTATCGCAGAAAAGTAATGTATGGCGAGAAAAGAAGAGCAATCGGAGAAATTCTGAGACGTTTGTGTGAATGGAAGGGGGTAACTATTCTCGAGGCAGAACTCTGCCCCGACCATGTGCACATGTTGTTAGAAATACCGCCGAAGATGTCAGTGTCAGGATTCATGGGGTATCTCAAGGGGAAGAGTTCGACAATGATTTTCGAGCAATTCGGCAACATGAAATACGCGTACAGAGGAAGATCTTTCTGGTGCAAGGGCTATTACGTTGATACGGTTGGAAAGAACGAGAGCCGAATTGCGGAATACATAAAGCAGCAACTCGAAGAAGATAAGCTGGGCGACCAGTTAAGCATCCCGGGAGTGGATGCATTCACGAAGAATAAGTAACGTCTGTTAGCACACGCGGTTGGCAGACTAACTCACGCGTTGACGCGTCACGCGAGGAGGAGAGGGCTTTGCCCGCAAATGAAGAACCCCGCGTTTTACGCGGGGGTCCCTTTTTTGTTGGGCGGCCTTGCTGTTCGGCGGCCGGCCGTTCCAGCCGGGAATACGATACATTTTTGCGAAAAATACTTTATAAATGTATCATCCGTGGGGCTGGCAGATGGGAAAATTTATCATCAAGCTGTTTCTTGAAGTTCTTGCCACAGGGGATGGGGGGTAAAAAAATACATATTCATAGATTATTAGAGGAAAATGTATTTTAGTCTGGCCATGAATTGAGTGATTTATGCTCTTGGCTGAAGAGGAGGATACATTTCACATTGGAAATCTTCAAAAATGTATCCATTTAGCGGCTTGTAGTGATTGGCAAAATGTGAAGAACTCCATTACCCGTAAGACATAATAAGTACCAGATTACTGGTAATTTAATAACTGAAATTACCCGTTCAAAGAGAAAATGTGATGATCGCGGGTAATTTCTTTGCGTGAACTGGCAGAATCGGAGGGGAAATTACCCGTCAGGGATAGTAATTGACGCAAAGCGGGTAATCGGCGAGGTGAGGGCAGCGGGAAATTACCCGTTCTGGATAATAACTGGCGCGAACTGGGTAATCGGCGCTAGCGGGATAATCGGATGTACCATGTTTGGGACATGGGGGTCTGTATAATGAGGCTACGAGTTAGAGAACAGATTAATGATTAGTAGCGAGGTGCTAGATGAACGAAATGAAGAATGCGAATGAAGTAAAGAATGTAAACGAAGTGAGCAGTCAGTTTGACCAGATTATTGGTTATGAGAAGATTAAGAAGGAACTTATGAAGGTTGTGGATATGGTGAAGCGTCCGGAAGTTTACGAGAAGCTGGGTGCTAAGATGCCGCACGGGATACTTTTGGACGGGGAACCGGGCCTTGGTAAGACACTCATGGCTAGGTGCTTCATTGAAGAGAGTGGACTGAACTCCATTACTCTCAGGAAGAGCGGTAAGGGTGAAAATTTCACTGAAGAAATTGAGAAGAGTGTCCTGGCGGCAATTGGCAACCAGCCTTGTATTTTGCTTATGGATGATATGGACAAGTATGCCAACGAAGATTATAACCATAGGGACGCGGAAGAATACGTGGCGGTTCAGGCTGGCTTCGAGAAGATAAAAGAAGAACATGCGGATGTTCTGGTTATTGGCACAGTCAACCAGGCCAATAAGCTTCCTAAGTCACTGCTGAGAGCTGGCAGATTCGACATTAAGCTGGAAGTGGAAGTCCCAAAGTATGAGGAAGCCGAAAAGATTTTCGCATATTATATGAGGGATAAGGCCATCGATAGCGACGTGGATGTGAAGGACCTGACTAAGATGATTAAGGGATGTTCTTGTGCAGAACTTGAGCAGCTGCTTAATGATGCAGCAATGAGAGCCGGCTTTGATGGTGAAGATAAAATCCATATGCATCACATGATCGAGACTGTCCTTGACAATAATTTCGGTGTTGAAACTGGTAACTTTGATGCAGAGAATGACAAGGCTTGCGAAATTGCAATGCATGAAGCTGGTCATGTGGTAGTGGCTGAAGCACTGCAGAGAGATTCCGTTGGTTTCGTTTCAATTAATGGTGATGAAGACGGTGAAGAGGGTGGTATTACAAGCCTTTGGAAGTCACTGAATAGAACACCGCAGAATGTGATGATGGGACTGGCAGGCAAAGTAGCCAGCGAGCTTTATTTCGGTGGTCACGCTGCTAGCGGCGCCCAGACTGACCTGATTAAGAGTTACAAGTGCCTGAAGCAGAGCATGCTTTTTAACGGTTCTCTCGGTTATAACCTTATGAGCTGCAATCAGTATGACGATGATGTAGAAAAGATGCAGATGGCTGTGGTTGCTGCTGAGCTGCAGAGATACGAGCACGTTGTTAGAGGTGTTCTCATTAAGAACCGTGCGCTTCTTGAGGCTATTCGCGATGCACTTTTATGCAAAGGAATCCTGCTTAATTCTGAAATCCAGGGACTGGTCGAAGAGTATGGGATTGTAGAAGAGGTTGTGGCGTAGGCACTGCCGGTAAGGGGCGGACCCAATTTCGGATTTACGCACAGGGGGAAGCCCCCAAAAGGCACGGACCGAATTTTTTGTGCATTCCCCCGCCCGGCAAAAAACTTCACGTAGACTATTTGCATAGAGGGGGTGCAGGGTGCATAATAGAGAAGTCGTTTGGATCTGATCGAATTAAATATTTCATGTGTTATTAAGAAAGTAGGTTTTATGAAAGCAAACAATAGTAACAGTCTTGCAGCCCTCTATATCTTACAGATTCTTAACAAATATTCTAATGAAACACATCCGTTAACACATCGTGAAATTGGCGAACTCCTCGCCGACAAATACAACTTTAGCCTTGAGCGTAAGGCAATTGGACGTAACCTGAGCCGTCTGGCTGAGGAAGATTTTGGTGTTGTTATTCTCCCCCATAAGGGAGCATATACAAACCGCAACAGATTTCTCAGCGATGAGGAAACACGTATTATCCTTGATATGGTAAACGATAGTCCTTATCTGACAGGCAAGCAGCTGTCACGTCTGACACACAAACTGGTGGATAGTGCCAGCGATAGACTAGTGGTTTCAAAGGGTCCAGCCTACAAGCACAATGGTCGTGCTCCCGAAAAGGCAGCTAGTCCTGTGAGCACAGTTGATGTCGTAGGTATCTTTAATGATGCGTGCTCCCAGTGTCGCCAGGTACGTATTAGATATACAGATGGTCTCAGCCTGCATGGTACTTGTGGTACACCTTGTGACCTGGTGTTTGATAATGGCAAGTACTTCCTGAAGCTCTATGATGAGTTTACTCATGAGATGCGCTGGATACGCGTAGAGAACATCCGTCATATTGAGCTGCTGAAGACACCAGCAACTCACCGCATTAATATGAAGTCAGAAGATGTGGCACTGAGCAGGTTCGTGGCGCCGGGGGAAACTCCTACAATGATCACTCTGAGCGTTAGCTCAGAGGACATCTCTAAAGTCCGTGACACATTCGAAGGATGTGTCTTTAGCGAAATTGAGAGAGGGGACGAGACTACTTTGCTTGTGAAGGCTAGTCCATCGAGAGTTGCAGATTATGCCAAAAAGCACCTGGGCCTTTTCTCAGTCCAGCAGCCGCCGGCACTTAGAAACGAAATTAAAAATTATGTAGAAGAAGCGTACATGAAGTACGCTTCTTAATTTTTTCCTGTGGTATAATGGCGGTGGAGAAAGTGCGGCGGGGGCCGCGAGATAAGAGATAAGTGAGTATATGGGTTTGAACAATAATAGGGAAATTTTAGTATCGGTCATCGTGCCGGTTTATAACGTGGAGGAGTGGCTGCGCGAGTGCCTGGATTCCATCGTTTGCCAGATGCCTGGATCAATCGAGGTGATTTTGGTCGACGATGGATCAACGGATTCCAGCGGACAGATTTGTGATGAGTACGCAAGCAAATACGACTTCGTACGCGTTTATCACGAGAGCAACGGGGGCCTTAGCTTTGCTCGTAATGTGGGCGTGCCACGGGCTCGCGGGAAATATATCACATTCATCGATTCTGACGACCTTTTCACAGAGGGAGCACTGCAGCTTCTGTATGATAAGGCGGAGGAGACTAGTGCAGATGTGGTTGTTGGTGATGCCAAGAGGTACAGTCCTGAGCGTGGCATTAGAGATTCACGTTTGATGAAGGTGTCCGCGTGGCATTTGCCTAAGGACGGAGACGTGACGACTTTTCGCGATTCGCCATATCTGACGTTCAATTTGACTGCGTGGAATAAACTGATCAGGCGTGACTTTTATGTTTCTAGAGGCATTGAGTTTCCGGAAGGGTTCCTCTATGAAGATGCTCCGACAATGACGAATTTGCTTCTTGAGGCGGAGCGAATTGGTGTTGTGCGTGAGACGGTATACCTTTGGAGGGTGAGGGAGAACACGGAGAATGTGTCAATTACTCAGCAGTTTAAGGGTGAGAAAATCGTCAGCGACAGATGCCAGCTCCTGGGAAGAATTCGCGATCAGTATGAGCAGGTGCTTGATTCTGATGTGGCGAAGGATGCTATGCTCCGCAAAATTCGCGTGTATAAATGGCTTGATTACGACATTCCAGCAATGCTCCGTGATGTGACGTCAGCGGACGAAGAACATCGGAACTGGACATTAGACATGGCAGCTGATTGCATTAAGTCATTTAAGGAGTGGCCGGAATTCGGGGATGCACTGAAGATGTGCAGACCGATTAATTTCTTTAAGACAAAGGCACTTATTAGTGGTGACCGGGAAAAATTCCTGGAACTTGAAGAGTACCGCCTGGGCGAGTATCGTGATGTTCGCGCGCTTCAGACAGCGGAGGTTAGAATGTATAAGAAGCTTTTGCTTCATTGTCGCCAACGTGGGATTAAGCTGATTGCGTCGGGCGTTACGGAGAGAAATCTTAAGAAACTTAACGGTATGGGATTGCATCAGCTGACAATCAGGCTTGTTGTTAGGCCGGAGGATTTTCGTGCTATTGCTGAGGATGCAGAGCTTGCGGAAATGTACAGCGTTAAGAAGAGGATTCGAGGAATTTTTAAGCGCAGACTGGTTATCGGGTATCATCCGGATGCTGCAGAATACGATGTGCGCGTGGGTGAGCACCCGGCTGTGATTTATATCGAGCCAGACAAGGCACTGCCGGAGCTTGATAAGACTACAATTAAGAGTCATAAGTTCGAGTATACGGCGATGTATGCGCTTAGATAATTTTTAATTTAATATGGTATAGATTGGTTAGGGATGTCCCGTTTTCGGGACATCCCTTTTAATATAATGACAATGTAAGAAGCACGGAACACAGAAACACAGATGAGAAAGTGAGGCATATATGAGAATGAAAATGACTTCCGCTGAAGCAAATAAGATGCTGCGCCAGCTGAACGCAGAGCGCGGGGCTCTGCTGGCGAAGGAAGAAAAGAGCTGTACTTTTCTGGCAGTGATGGGTGAGGACCCAGATACGGTGAGACCCGCTTATGATTATGATGGGGTGCAGGATGCTTTGCGTGAGATGGATTGGAAGATTCGCGTTTTGAAGCACGGGATTTTCATGTTCAATATGAACACGACTGTGCCAGAATTTGACATGACCATTGACGAGCTGCTGATTTATCTGCCCCAGCTTACGGCGCGCGTCAGCAAGTTCGAGCAGATGGCGGCGCGTCTTCCGAAGGAACGTGAGCAAAGCGCTTTTCGTGGACCGTCAAATTTCGTAGATTATCGCTATGCCAACTACGACATTGATAAGGCCGAGGCTGACTACAAGGAGGCCTCCGATATGCTGGCTTTGGCGCAGACGGCTCTTGACAAATTGAATAGTACCTTAGAGTTCGAAGTTGAGCTTTAGCTCTAAGGCTGCTGGCCCAGCCCATGTGTGGCAGCCCTAATTTACTTGAGTGACTACAGGTTTAATGTTATTTGTTGTATGTTGTTTGAACTGTTGTAGCTTGTAAGTTCAGGTTCATGGTCTCGTAATCAGGAGATTGTGTTTGGCTGCCGGGCTGGGTTGTTTTTTTGTAGCTGGAATGGGGATGACTGCTTTGCATGCAGTGACTTCAGAGGAATAAATACCTCTATAGTGATGTTAGAATTTGAGCATGAGATAGAAGCGAAACACTATTAGGGGAGGGAGTACAATGTCAATCTGGGATAGAATCATCGAAATGGACGAAAAATTTGAGAATACAGTAAACAATAATGTTGATCGTAACATCGCTGCACTGAAGCGTCGTGTAAGTGGGCCGCGCTGGCGTCCGGTCAAGAGGGTAGCTGGAGGGCTTGCGATTGCTGGCGTCGTTACATTATTCCTGACATACTGGGTGGTGCTGGTAGGTCTTGTGGGACTTTCAATTATTTTAGGATTGGCGGCGAAGGCGTAGGGATTCGTGATATAATTACCTCAAGGGGTACATAACAAAGGAGGAATTATTGTGTTAAGAAACGAAGACTACAGATCCAAGAAAATTATATTCGTATCAAGCTGCCTGCTGAACACTAACAACAAGGTGCGCGGACTGGCCCGCTACCCAGGCATGTGCAAAGAAGTGTTCGACACACTCAACAAGTACGGCCTCGGCATCAACCAGATGCAGTGTCCAGAGACGCTTTACTTGGGAATTAATAGATGGTACCACACAAAGAATCTTTATGATTGTCATGGGTTCAGGACTTTTTGCAGGGGACTGGCTGAACAGGTTGTAACTTACATGGAGGAATACGTTCGCGCTGGTTATCAGACTGTTGGCATTCTCACTTGCGACGGTTCGCCAACTTGCGGTATTACAATTACAAGCTGGGACGACAGATGGGGCGGCGCGCCTGCTGATCTGGAGTATAATGATGCCATTATTGAAGGCGAGGGTGTGTACATCGAAGAACTGAAGAAGGCTATCGTTGACCGCGGCCTTGAAGTTCCGCCAATCTACGGCCTTGCAATTGATGACGAGTCAGTTGATATGGAAAAGATTCTCGCTGATTATGAAGAGTTCATTAAGTTGGTTTGTGAATAGATTAAGAATATATGAAAACCCAAGGGAGGCCTTTCCCTTGGGTTTTTAGTTTGGGCTGGTTTTGTGGCTTGGCGTGTTGGTGTGTTGGCGTGTTGGCGTGTTGGCGGATTACCCGGATTAAACAGTATTCAGTTGGTTACGGGTAATTTTTGCATGATTTTGATCTGGAATTACTCGTAATTGAGAGAGGTTTAATGATTGCGGGTAATTATTGGGGCTCAGACGCTAGAATTGGTATTGAAACTACTCAGAAAGCATATTAGTTATTGCAAAACGGGTAATTTGGAGGCTGCGAATGGCTGAGATTACCCGAAATGCATGGAAGTTTTAGGCTTATGGGTAATATGTTTTCACCACATACGGGATGATATAACTAACATGAACCTTGTACAGGTGCATAAAGTAGAGTTGATGCAATTGGATGGAAATATATGGTAATTATCGGTGCGTCTTGATATAATTCTCATGGGTATTAACGTAGATTAGAAGATTAATGGAGGATTATTTTGAACAGGAAAATATCGATAATTGAGGATCTTGAAGGAAAGAAAACTGTTGTTATTCATGACGTAAGATTTAAAGGAAAAAGATCAATAGACTGGAATGAGGTAGAAGAATATCTTAAACAATTTGTGGGAGAATTCTATAGAATCGAGCAAAGCAATGATGTTATCTATATTGGTGCGGATCTCCCAGATGAATATGCTCATTCCAATTATACTCAAATCCTGAAGGGTGCTAATGCAAAAGCCAAAGCTAATGCAGCACAAGCGGTTCCGGAGTTACTTGAAATTGCAAATAATAAACAATATGAAGCAAATCGAAAAGTGAAACATAATAGAGATGCTAAATTTGGATGGTATTCATATGACTCAAGATTTGCTATACCAATATTTGATGAAAAAGGCGAGCTGGAAAAATATAATGTGTTTAGAGT
>JAGHTQ010000174.1 GCA_018065295.1 Candidatus Colimonas fimequi
TTCCAGAGCTGATGTATCAGTAGCTCTGATAGCAACATTTGAGAAGCAGCCGCCTCTTGGACCTTCAACCTGAAGTGATACGATCTGGCCATCAACAACACCATATGCTGCTGCCTGAGCAGGAGTCATGTGGATGTGTCTCTGAGCAACGATCAGACCTTCTGAAGTCTGAACTGAACCCTTAGGACCTACAATTGTAATTCCTGGTGTTCCAGCTAAATCACCTGAAAGCTTAGCAGGAGCCTTAACGCCCAGCTTGAAGCTATCGCTAGTGAGGATTTCAATCTGAGTCTTGCTTCTTACAGGACCAAGAACTCTGATCTTTTCGATTGCGCCCTTAGGGCCAACGATTGTTACTGTTTCCTTACAAGCGAACTGTCCTGGCTGTGACAGGTCCTTAATTGGTGTAAGCTCATAGCCTGCACCAAAGAGTGCGTCCAGGTCTGCCTGTGAAAGGTGGATATGGTGGTTTGAAACACCTACTGGAATTCCAGCTGGAACTTCAACTGCTGCTGGTGCAGGAGCGGCATTAGCCTGAGCTACTGCATCGAGGAGCACCTTCAGTATTGCTTCATATTCCTTGCTTGCCATATCTTATTCTCCCTTCATAGCCTTTACTAAAGCGTTGATCATGTCATTCAGTGCTGCTGCATCGATTGGCTGATCTGAAGCTGCAGGTGCTGCTGCAGGAGCTGCACATGAGTTGCAACCTACGCTATAAGTGATTCCTGCTGTACCGTTCTGGTATGCAGCTGGAGTAGCACAACCTGAATTAGCTGGAGCTGTGTAACCGAGGTTTACAACTGGAGCTGGAGCTGCGCCTGAAAGTTCAGGATGATTGAATGTAGGGTCGTCCTGAGCCAGAGTTGTTGCTGGCTTGATGCCGTATGCTACCTTCTTCATGTTGATCAGGTGCATTGGGCTTACGTTTTCTGATACTGAGCTGCCGCCGTAAGTACCGCAACCAAGAGTGAATGATGGGAGCAGGCCTGTGCTTGCGCCAGTACCACCCATTGATGAACCTGTGTTAACCAGGATTCTTGATGCAGGCTTTCTTGCGAATTCCAGAACGATGTTTCTATCTTCTGTATGTAAGCTCATTGTGTGACCGATACCGTTCTGCAGGAGTTCGATGCTCAGTTCACATGCTTCGTGCCAATCCTTAACTACATAGAAGCCAAGAACTGTAGTCAGCTTTTCGAATGACAGTGGAGCGCCATCGCCAACACCGTTCTGAGGTCCTACGAGGACAGTTGTGTTAGCAGGAACGTTGATTCCAGCTGCTTCTGCGATAACGTTAGCTGCTCTACCTACGAACTTAGCGTTCATTGCGTGACCGTTCTTGAATAAGAGCTTGCAAACCTTATCAGTTTCTTCTGGTGTCATGAAGTATGCGCCGTTAGCCTTCAGTTCAGCGATTACAGCATCCTTGTTGCATTCTTCGCAAATGATTGACTGTTCTGATGCACAGATAGTACCATTGTCGAATGTCTTTGATGCGATAATGTTTGCTACTGCCTGCTTAACGTTAGCAGTTCTTTCGATGTATGCAGGTGAGTTACCAGCACCAACGCCCAGAGCTGGCTTACCAGCACTGTATGATGCCTTAACCATACCAGGACCACCAGTTGCGATAATCATCTTGATTTCCTTAGCGTGCATCAGTTCATCTGTAGCTGGCATTGAAGGCATTGTGATGCATCCAACGATGTTAGCAGGAGCGCCTGCTGCTACAGCTGCATCGCGCATGAGAGTAGCTGCTCTCAGTGTGCACTTAGCTGCTGATGGATGAGGTGAGAAGATGATTGCGTTTCTTGACTTAATAGCAATGATTGACTTGAAGATTGCCGTTGAAGTTGGGTTTGTTGATGGTACGATACCCATGAGCAGACCAACTGGGTCAGCAACGTCCATAGTTCTGTTAATTGGATCTTCACTTACGATGCCGATAGTCTTCATATCCTTGATTGCATCGTAGAGCAGTGTTGATGCCATGTGGTTCTTGTAAGTCTTATCTGCAACCTTACCGAAGCCAGTTTCTTCTACTGCCATCTGAGCCAGTGAAACTGCGTTTTCTTCAGCTACGCGAACCATATTTCTAATAATAGCGTCGATCTGTGCTTCGTTGTAGTTAGCAATCTGATCCTGTGCTATCTGACCTAATCTAACCAGGTCTCTTACTTCCTGTACCGATCTTAAATCATAATCGATATTTTCCATAAAAGGTACCTCCTTAAAATGTACTTTTTCGTGTCAATTTGGAACTAGTTGTAGTACTTCTTAATCTCTTCGAGGATTACTGACTTGTTAGCCTTGGAGATTTCTCTACCAGCGATGCCAAGTCCGTCGTATTCTCTAGCGATTGTTCTAAGCTTAACAACCTTTGTCTTACCAACAATATCCATTGCTGCGTCGATTCCCTGTTCAGCTACCAGTGCGTCGATAACTTCCTTGCAAAGTTCATCAGCGTCTACCTTAACAGGTGCTGGAGCTGGAGCTGGTTCTTCTACAGCGTTTTCAACTGTCTGTGCAGGTTCCTCTTCTGTCTTAGTTTCTTCTGTTAAGCCTGTACTGGGACCTTCTTCTTCGTCATCAGCTTCTTCTTCCTGAGCCTTGAGTTCAGCGAGTGGGATTGGGTTAACAATCTGTTCACCGATTTCAACGTGTGGTCTAGGAATAACGTGCTGAGTGCGAAGAGCATTTTCGCCAAGTCTAGCTGCAGCTGCTGCGCCAGCATCTACTGATGCCTTAACTGCTGCTACATCACCAGTTACAGTAATTGTTACGAGACCGCCCTTAACGAATGTTCTCTCCAGAAGTCTTACTTCTGCAGCCTTGAGCATTGCGTCAGCAGCTTCGATAGAAGGTACCAGACCGTAAGTTTCTATCATACCTAATGCTTCCATTAGTTGTCCCTCCTTAATTTAATCTAACTTTCTTTAAATTAGTGAGTGCAGTAGAATGCCTTCATCTTGTCAGGTGAAGCAAATGTCAGTTCAGCTCCGCATTCGAAGAACATAACGTCTCCAGCAGTTGCAGTGAACTTCTTGTCACCCTTAGTGATTACTAATGTACCTTCAACGATGTAGTACATTTCCTGACATTCTGTTACCCATGGGAAATCACAATTATCAATTGTGATGAATCCAGCGTTGATCTGTGAGCCGTCATCAGCGTTTACCAGTTCGTTGTAGAATACCTTATCAGCGAGTGGTGCTTCTTCGAACAGTGGTAACCACTTAGCAGTGCTGCTCTTAACAAGCTTAACTGCTCCGTCACATGATTTTTCTGATACGTAAGGAACATCCTGACCGCATACGTTCATAACCTGGTCAAGCATTCCCTTTTCCATGAGTGCCTTCAGTGCATTGTAGATAACATTGCTATCAATTCCGCCACCTGCTACTGGCTTAGCAGCGCCACATGTTGGGCAGAAGTTGCCAGTCAGTGTCTGACCACAGCATTCCCAAGTGTCTGAGCATGCAGCTGGAGCTGCAGCTGGTGCTGGAGCTTCACAGCAAGGAGCAGCTACTGGAGCTTCGCCAACTACGAATTCGATACCCATATCGTCAGCCATGTCCTTTGCTAATGAAGTGATGATAGTGCCCTCTGCGATGTACATTACTTTCTGACCAGACTTTGCAAGTTTTTCAACGCAATCTGCGCTAATCAGTTTTGCCATGTTTTTTCATCCTTTCATATTTGCACTTTAAGTTATACGTTATTTGAATACCCTCTTACAGGAGTGATGGTATTACTAATTCTGATGGTGAAGGAATTACTTCTGCGTTTACGAGAAGACCCTTCTGCTTAGCAATCTCAAGACCTGCGTCTGTACCTGACTGTACAGCTGCTACGTCACCTGTATAAGTGAAGTATGACTTACCGCCAAGACCATTACCAAGTCTAAGTTCGATTGCTTCAAGTTCTGCAGCCTTAAGAATCTGGTCTGCACAAATAATCATTGTAGCTAAGGAGAATGATTCCATGATACCGATTGCCTGAATGTGTGGCATTGTAGCGCCTGAGATTGCTGGGAATACGCCAGGATCTACATTAGGGATTACGATGGAGTCGATGAAGAATTCCTCAGCCATGCGTTCTCCGATTCTTACTGAATCTTCAACAGCTGCTACATCGCCAGTTACGATAGCGATGAACTTACCAGGACAAGTTGATGTTGCAGTTACGATCTCAACTTCTGAAATCTTAACCATCTGGTCTGCCGCATAGATGCCCTTAGCGATGCTGTTAAATTCAACCATACCTATTGCTTTCTGCATCTTTTAGTTCCTCCTTACTTCAATATAGTCGGCTGTTACTTCTGATACTCTACCGCTGATGCTTGTATGCAT
>JAGHTQ010000006.1 GCA_018065295.1 Candidatus Colimonas fimequi
GGCATGACTGGCGGTCAGATGTCACCAACATCACTGCCTGGCATGAAGACTGCAACATCACCTTACGGCCGTGATGAGAGCAAGAACGGTCAGATGATGGACATCACTAAGATTCTTGGTCAGACTGACATGGCATACCTGGCTCGTGTAGCTGTTAATACTCCAGCCAACACAGAGAAGGCTAAGCAGGCTATCAAGAAGGCTCTTGTTAAGCAGATGAACGGTGAAGGTTTCTGTCTGATAGAAGTTCTCAGCATGTGCCCAACTAACTGGAAGATGTCAGAAGGCGATGCATGTGACTTCATTAAGGAAACACAGAGCAAGTACTTACCACTTGGAGAATTTATTGACAAGGGAGGTAATGAATAATGAATGAAATTATCTGTTCAGGAATTGGTGGCCAGGGCGTACTGGTTGCTGGCATGATCATTGCCGACGTTGCCATGGAAGACGGCAAGAACGTTTCATGGTACCCTTCATATGGATTCGAGATGAGAGGGGGAGCAGCTAACTGCGAAATCAAGATCGGTGACGAACAGCTGCAGAGCCCATATTGTCTGGAAGCAGACATCCTTTTCACAATGAGAGAATCAGCTATCGACACTTGGGAGAGCAAGGTTAAGCCAGGTGGCGTTATGCTTATCAACAGTAGCCTTGTTAATCCAGATCGCACTTACCGTGATGCCATTAAGGTTGTTAAGGTTCCTGCTACTGAAATTGCAAGTCAGTGTAACAATCCACGTGGTACTAACATCGTTATGCTGGGCGCTATGGCAGCGGCTTCAGATCTCTATGACGTGGATCATCTGAGAGCTGGCATGGACCACTACTTCGCTAAGAAGGGCAAGAACAATCCTAAGAATGCTGAATGCTTCAACGCAGGAGCAGCAGCGGTTAAATAAGAAATGCCGGGTCTGACTTTAGGGTCAGACCCGTAATCAATAGATAGGGAGCATTAACATGACAGAACAAATGATGCCTCTGCAGGGAGTGAAAGTCGTTGAGATGGCTACAGTAGTAGCTGCACCGACTACAGCTAGAATGCTTTGCGCGTACGGGGCAGAAGTAATTAAGGTGGAGACTCTCGATGGCGACGTTATGCGTCTTGCTGGAACTCACGAGATGACACCTTATGAGGACGACTTGAATCCTCTGTTCACAATTCATAATAGTAATAAGAAATTCGTTTCACTGAACTTCAAGAATGAAGATGGTAAGAAGGTCCTTCTTGACCTGATCAAGGACGCAGACGTTTTTATCACTAATGTTCGTGAGAAGTCACTGGTTAGAAACGGCCTGGACTACGAGACCCTCAAGGAAGTTAATCCTGGTCTCATCTACGCTCACCTCAAGGGATACGGTGACAAGGGTCCATCAGCTAATGACCCAGGCTTCGACATCACGTCATTCTGGCTTCGTTCAGGTCCTATCGCTGACTGGCAGACTGAAGGCTCATTCCCATTCCTGCCAACATATGCGTTCGGCGACATGGTGACAAGTTCAACTTTCCTTTCAGGTATTCTCATGGCGCTGTATGCGCGCCAGCAGACAGGCAAGGGTACTAAGGTTAACACATCACTTTTTGCAAGCGGAATCTGGTGTAACGCTATCGGCGTTGTTCAGACTCAGTTCGAACGTAAGAACCTTAACCCGCATCCACTTCGTCCGTCAGATCCGTTCAACCAGACATATTTATGCAAAGATGGCCGCTGGATAGGTGCATACTGTAACGAGTATGAAATGGACCGTGAGAAGTGGTACGGACTTCTGGGAATTCCTGAGTTCGCCACAGATCCTGACTATGCTAGCATTGAAGTTATGCAGAAGACTGGCTCAATCGAGACCGTAATTAAGAAGTGCAACGAGATTTTCCTGACTAAGACAGCTGAGGAATGGCGTGAATATTTCAGTGAGAATAACTGCGCATGCGAAATCATGAAGGCATCTCACGAAGTCAGCAGCGACCCACAGGCTATTGAGAACGGCTATATGGTTCCTGTAGAATATCCAGACGCTGATCGTACAACAGTCATGATGCCGGCACCACCTATTTCATTTAGCGACTACGCTAAGCGCGAATATAAGCCAACTGGAGTCCTGGGTGAAGATACAGACGAAATCCTTCGCGGCCTTGGATATAGCGACGAACAGATTGCTGAGATGAGAGCTGCAGGAGCGATTAAATAATAATAATTGGGATATTGATTTATGTGTTACAATATATTATGACGTTTAATGTTAAATGAAATTGATTTTGTGTAGAAACGAAACAGACTATGATACAAGCACTAATTAATATTATCAAAACAAATATTAAGCATAGAGATCAGATGTGGGAGATGGCTAAGAACCATCAGAAGAAACAGTATAGAGGTTCCGATATGGTTCTTCTCTGGGCATTTGCTAAGCCAGTAATGTACATCTTCGTATTCTTCTTCGCGATCTCTATCGGCTTCAAGAGTTCAACAAATGTCGAAGGCATTATTACTCCATATTTCGTATGGCTGTCAATTGGCCTGATTTCATTCTTCTATATGAGAGATATGATTCTTAACGGAGCCAACTCTCTTAAGAAGTACGGAGTATTAGTGGCAAGAACCAAGTTTCCTATGGAGATATTACCGACATCAGTAGCTACTTCGTATATGTTCATTCATCTGGGAATGTTAGCTATCGGTATTGTACTCGCTCTGCTGTTCAGAACACCACCTAGCATCTACTGGCTGCAGATTCCATTCTATATGCTCCTGATGTATATTATGGCTATCTTCTGGAGCCTTGCTACAGGAATTATTTCAGTTATTTATAGAGACTTCTATAATTTCCTTCAGGTGGCTAACCAGGCCGTATTCTGGCTGTCAGCAATCCTGTTCGACGTTAACAGACTTGGACCTAGAGGACAGACTGCATTCCTCTTTAACCCTATTACATACATTGTTGAGGGTTATAGAAATGCTATCTGTAGACACGTATGGTTCTGGGAAGAGCCTGTTAAGTTGGGATGCTTCCTGCTGATGCTGTTTGTGATGATTTTTGTCGCTCTGTTGATGTATAGGAAACTGAGAAAGAGATTACCAGACGTTATCGTTTAAACGGGGTAAACGTATGAGCAATAAAGTTGTAGAACTAAAAAACATTAATAAAGAATATTATATATACAAGAACAATTTTGGTAGAATTCTTGGAATACTATTCGGCAAGAAGCCATCTGAGACTATCTACGCTCTTAAGAATGTGTCCCTCACCATAGAGAAGGGCGAACGCGTATATGTTTTTGGCAAGATCAATTCCGGTGTTTCAACACTTCAGAAGATTATGGCAGGTATCGTTTATCCTACTTCTGGTAAGGTTATTACAAATGGCGAGATAAACTGTTATTTCGGCAAGGCGGCTGGCTTTGATAACGAAATGACATGCATGGATAATATGTACATGAGGGCTAATGTAATCGGTGTTCCTAAAGAAGTTATCAAGGAGCACGAAGAAGAGATTGTCGAATTTGCTGAGATTGAGAATTACAAGAACATAGCGCTTAAGCAGGCACTCAAGGGAACACCAGCAAGACTGGGTCTTGCAGTTCATCTTCTTAAGGATACAGATATTTACCTTATGGACGAGAATTTCAGCCAGGGTGCTGTAGAATCAAAACAGAAGTGCGAGGCAAGATTCAACGAATACATCGAAGCTCATCCAGAGACTACTTTCATCATATCAGTTCTCGGTATACCATGGGCTAAGAAGCACTGTGACAGGGGAATCGTCCTCTACAAGGGCGAAATCGTCTTCGATGGACCAATTGAAGAAGCAGTCCAGGAGTATAAAGAAAAATATAATAAGGCATAATAAAATACCCGGAGCCTAGGAAATGGCCTCCGGGTTTTTTGTTATTAAGTTCAATTTATTATACGCAAGTATAAGCGCCATCGATAATGATATCTGCGCCAGTTGTGTAGCCAGCTGATTCGCTGCAAAGCCAGATAATAGCACCTGTCAGCTCTTCTGGAGTACCCATTCTTCCAAGTGGGAACATTGGCTCCCATGCAGCCAGAAGTTCAGGCTCTACGAAGTCTGGATCGATTGACATTGGAGTTGCAATATAGCCAGGTGACAGTGAGTTAACTCTGATGCCCTTGTCTCTCCATTCGATTGCCAGTGACTTAGTCATGTGGATAACACCAGCCTTAGAAGCGTTGTATGCTGCCTGGCACTGTGGCAGGTTAACGATTGAGCCTGACATGGAAGCGATATTGATGATGCTTCCTTTGATGTTCTGATCAATCATAATCTTAGCAGCTTCCTTGCTTACGATATATTCACCGGTCAGGTTAATGTCCAGGCATTCTCTCCATTCGTCGATAGTTGCTTCGAATGCATCCTTGTGATAGCAAACACCAGCGTTATTGATTACGATATCAATCTTGCCATATGCAACCATAATCTTAGCAATACCAGTCTTAACACTTGCTTCATCTGTAACATCAGCGATGATGTCGATGCACTTGCCGCCTTCTTCTTCAATGAGCTTAACTGTATCAGCAGCGCCACTTCTTGAGAAGATAGCGATATCAGCACCAGCTCTAGCAAGATCTCTAGCGATTACCTGACCGATACCGCGGCCGCCGCCAGTTACCAGAGCAACCTTGCCTTCAAGTGAGAACATCTTCTGAAGATAATCATTTATCATACCCGAACCTCCTTGGTTTATTACATACTTTTCGTCCTTTATTATACCAAACAAAATTAGTTGCATAAATAACATATTGTGTTCGTGTGTGGGCGCGGGCGGATAGGAACTGTCATCTATTTGCATTCGTTTGTGCGCGCAAAGGATGACGTTTGGTGTTGACGCGCGGGTGGGGGATAGGGAATGTCATCCATTTGAGTTCGTTTGCGCGCGCAAAGGATGACGTTTGGTGATGGCGCGCATGTGTGGATAGGGAATGTCATCCATTTGCATACGTTAGAGCGCGCAAAGGATGATGTTTGGCGTTGACGCGCAGGTGTGGACAATAAAAAAGACGCATTCGAAAAAGAATGCGTCTTTTAGTTCTCGTCTTAAGCTTCCTTAATAGCCAGTGTATCCATGTAGAACTGATCCATTTCTTCCTTAGTTGAGAAGTTAACCAGGAACATGTAGTTACCCATAGCGCCTGAAAGTGCTTCTGATACAGGGCAATCCATCTTCATGTTTGCACCGTACTTAGCACGGATTTCGTCACGGCTCATTACGTGGTCGATGCTGTCTCTAAGACCAACGAATGCACAGTAGAAGTGTTCGCCTTCTTCAAGGTCAGTCTTGTCAAATGCGATCATATCAGCCCAGATCTTGTAAACGTTAGTCGAGTTAGCGAAGTTGAGCATGTCAGGAGTGTTACCGCCTGAAGGACGCATGTTAACTTCCAGAGCTACTACATCGCCCTTCTTGCCAAGACCTTCCTGATCCTGCTGGAGTCTGAAGAATTCGAAGTGAACGAAACGGCTCTTAACTTCGAAGCTCTTTGCTGCTGCACGGCCGTATGCCTTAACATCTTCAGGCA
>JAGHTQ010000048.1 GCA_018065295.1 Candidatus Colimonas fimequi
TCTCTACACTGTGGTGAGTCTGGTCATACTTAGTAATGACGAAAGGATCCTTGCCAGCTTCCTGCAGATCAGCCAGCTTCTGTCTTCTAACCTTACGCAGCTGGTTCAGGTCTGGTTCCTGAGCCTGATTCTGCTGATTGTTCTTAACTTCTGCCATTGTTTCTCCTTGCCCTAATTATCTCTCAATGTTAATAATTTCGTATCTGAGGAATCCGTCTGGTACTTCGATAGTAACAACGTCGCCTACCTTATGTTCCAGAAGTCCCTTACCTACTGCTGATTCGTTTGAAATCTTGCCATTGAAAGGATCTGATTCTGTTGCACCAACGATTGAGTATACTTCGATTTCGTCTTCATCGATGTCCTTGATTGTTACAGTCAGACCAACGCTTACTACGTCACCCTTCATGTCTTCTTCGCTTACGATTCTAGCCTTCTTCATCATCTGCTCAAGCTTGTCGATTCTTTCTTCCAGCTCAGCCTGTTCGTTCTTAGCTGCATCGTATTCAGCGTTTTCACTAAGGTCACCATATGAGATAGCTTCCTTCAGTCTAGCAGCAACTTCTGCTCTTCTTACTGAAATCAGTTCTTCATGTTCAGCAACGATCTTGTCATAACCCTCTTGAGTTAACAGCATTTCATCAATTCTATTATCAGCCATTTTAATTTCTCCTTTCGGCTTGCTATCGCTTGAATTCGACTATCTGTCGCACCGAATAATTATACTATTTTTAAACCAATCTTGTCAACGTTGGAATCCCTTGTATTATTGACATTTAGCCGTTCTGATGGTATGCTCGACAAGTAATTATGATTAAATTGGAGGTAACTCATGAAAATAAGCGGAGCAATCATAGATCTGGACGGTACACTCCTTGATTCAACAGAAATGTGGAAGGGCGTTGCAGCCAGATACATCATGTCACTGATGAAGATGCCTGAACCAGATATCTGGGAACAGACTAAGGACATGACTATTCCAGTACTCAGTCACTACCTGAAGGAAGAGTACAGAATTGCTACAACAGAAGATAAAATCGCTAAGGGATTCAACACTATTCTCCGTGAGAACTACATTGAGAGCGTAGACATCAAGGAATATGTTCCTATCGTTTTAGAGAAGTACAAGCAGAGAGGTGTTCAGATGGCAATCACAACATCAACTGCTTATCACATCGTTGACGAAATCCTGGCTAGACTTGGTATCCGTGACTACTTCAAGTACATCGTTACTACTGAGAGAACTGACTCTAAGGAACACACAGAACTTTTCCATGACGCACTCAACGCGCTGGGAACACCTGTAGAAGAAACAGTAGTAATCGAAGACGGTATGATCGGTATCCGTACTGCCAAGGAAGCTGGTCTCTACGTTATCGCTATGCATAACGAAGAGTTCGCTGATGAAGAAGAAGAAATCCGCAATGTTGCAGATGAATATATCTACAGCTTCAAGGAACTGCTGAAGTAAGCGGTGCGATGCCAGACCTAAAGGACTGGCACACGCGAAATAACAAGCGGTGCGATGCCAGACCTGAAGGACTGGCACACGCAATAATACAAAAATCAAGGGAAGTCAAATGACTTCCCTTTTTTAGTATCTTAAATTATCTGTATTAATACCATATACACCACGGTGCCTGCCAGAATTGAGAGAAGTGAGTTATGCTTCACCCTTTGCAAAATTGCGGTGAATACAACGGCGATAGCCGCCGGAACCACTTCGCTCATGTTAGTGATGTGAGTGCCTTTAAGGCAAAAGACTACCAGCATACCCATAATGGCGTAAGGCAACACGTTGCCCAGCCAGATAATGTATTCTGGCGTCTTGCGTTCACCGTTCCAGATGATGAACGGTAAGCTTCTAAGTCCTATGGTAACAATCGAAGCGACTGCAATGACCAGTACTACGTGAGTATCAAACATTCGCCTCACCTCCAGACTTATCATCCTGAAGAGTGTCACCGATGAAGCCTAATCTTTTGCATACCGTAAGTACGATAGTGATGCCGATCATGGCAGGAATCAGAAAACTCGCTGGGCCCCAGATGATCAGGCAGATCAGCGTAACACCGACTCCTGTGATAGCCGGAATGTGGTTCTTAACCGCACCCCACTGCTCTACGAAAGCAGCCACAAAGAGCGCAGTCATTGAGAACTCGATACCTGCGAAATCGTAGGTTACGGCACCGCCAAGAATGGAACCGATAAGGCTGCCGATAATCCAGTAGCTCTGGCAAAATGCGCTGAGGAAGAAACAGTATCTGTTCTTTTCTACGCCTTCTGGCAGTCCTTTGTCGTCCACATCGCAGACGATGGAATAAACCTCGTCAGTGAGGCCGAATATGGTGTACGGCTTCAGCTTGCCAAGGTCCTTATAGGACTCGACCATGGAGATAGAATAAAACAAGTGTCTTGCATTTACCATCAGCGTAGTCAGGCCCACGGTAATGAGATTGGCGCCGCCAGTTAGCAGGTCAACAGCAACGTACTGCATTGAGCCTGCGTATATGAACACGCTCATGGCCAGAGCCCATATCGGCCCATAGCCACCAGCATCAAGAAGGATCCCGAATCCAGTGCCCAGTACAATGTACCCGGCCATGATTGGAATACTTCTAACAAAAGCATATTTAATCGTTTTTCCCATTAGCCCAGATACTCCTCAAGGAATTCTACTGCATCTTCGATGCAACCCTGGCAGCTGCGAAGTACAACTCCAGTGTCAACGCCCTTGATTTCGCGGCAGATAACTGAGCCGTTCTTCTCCTGGAACTTCTTAGTCAGGACCTTCATGTCCGCATAGCAGTCCTTCTTAGTCTTAGGTGTTTCCATGTTACCGTCTGACTTATTCATTCCAACAACTGCGGCCATTGCTGATACAGCACCGCAGGTACCCATTGTACCCATACCGAAGCCGAATGATTCCATGATTTCGTAAACTGTCTTCTCGTCTCTGCCCAGGTCTTCTGCGAATACGCACGCTACAACCTGTGCACAGTTGCATCCTTTGTCATGAAGAGCGATTGCTCTTGCCTTCTTATATGACATGTTTTACCTCCGATCAATAGGAGCGGTGCCAGGACTGAAGTCCTTGCACACGCGGATAAATATAAGGGAGCGGTGCCAGGACTATTATGCGGTGCGATGCCAGACCTAAAGGACTGGCACACGCAATTAATAGATCGGCACACGCGGATTCTATAGCTAAAGAAAAGGCTGCCACATATGTGACAGCCCAATATCTAATCGCGTCAAAATAGATTATGCTTCTTCTACAGCCAGCTTCTCGAATTCAGCAACAACCTTGTTGAATTCTTCTTCGTCTTCGATGTCGATCAGTTCATAATCTTCGTCGAATTCCTTGTAACCGTAGATGTAAACATCTTCAGTGCCCAGTGGGTTCAGTGCGATGTATTCCTTACCAAATGCGTCAAATACGCCCAGGATACCACATTCTTCTTCTACGCCATCATCAAATTCCAGAGTGATGATATCTTCTTCTTCGTATCCATATAATTCTTTCTTAGCCATTTTATCCTCCAAAGTTATTCCTTACGTTAAACGTAACTTAGATTCACCTATAATGTAACACTTGTACCAGTAATTAGCAACGTTTATTTTTGACCCAGTTTATGGAAATAATTCCAGACGCTGACTGCCGATTTCTCGTTCATATCTGGAGCCTCTCGCAGCTGGTCGAGAGTGGCCATTTTGATCTTCTCAACGCTACCGAAATGTTTAAGAAGCGCCGTTCTTCTCACTGGTCCGATGCCGTTTATCTCATCGAGAACAGATACCAGCGCCTTCTTGTCGCGGACGTTTCGATGGTACTCGATGGCGAATCTGTGGACTTCTTCCTGCATGGTGCCGATGTACTTGAACAGCAGACTTTTATCACGCAAAGGAATCTCCCGATACTCTTCACTTCCATCCACCCTATAAATAAGCGCTCTGGTTCTGTGATTGTCATCCTTAACCATGCCGACTACAGGGATACCGAAGCCAGTCTGGTCTATTACAGCAAGGGCTGTTGATACGTGTCCTTTACCACCATCCATGAAGATGATATCCGGGAGCACGCTGAAGCCTTCGTCTCCTTCGAAGACTCTTCTGAATCTTCTTGAAAGAACTTCAGTCATGGAACCGTAGTCGTCCTGACCTTCGATTGTTCTAATCTTAAACTTCCTGTAGCTGCTCTTGTCTGGCTTAACGCCCTCAAAAACAACCATAGCACCAACGGTATCAACACCGTTAGTGTTTGAAATATCGTATGCTTCTGCGCGGAACTGTCGGCCGTCGTATTCGCCTGATTCAGCGCCCATTTCCTTGAGCACAGCGAAGATTTCTTTGCCCAAAGTTTCACGTCTCTCTCTAGCATTAGCCGCTCTCTGATCGATAGTCTTGACCATCTCCAGAACGTCCTTCTTAGCAAGGTCAATAAGCGCTCTCTTCTCGCCCTTCTGTGGCTGAAGGATCTTCACATTATGACCTGCGCTATCGGTGAGGAATTCTTCCAGGGCCACCAGATCATCAGGCATATCTGATACCAGAATTTCCTTAGGAACATTCGGCATCTGTCCGTAGTGCTGGTTGATAAATGCTGATACCAGTTCCCTTCGATCAACTTCCTGGGAGTTTTCCATTTCATAAGTCTCTCTGCCAACCAATTTGCTTTCTCTCACAAAGAAAACAACCATTACTGTTGACTCAAGGCCTCTAGCCGGGAGCACGATATCCATATCCGCGTCACTTCGGAGCACCACTCGCTGAGTAGCCGATAATGCATGTGCCGCTTCAATATAATCCCTATATACCGCAGCCTCTTCAAAGTTAAGATCTTCTGATGCTGCTAGCATCTTCTCCTTAAGGCTATTTATCATAGGCTTATTGCGGCCGCTGAGAAACTCTCGTGCTCCGTCAATAGCCTTCATGTACTCTTCTTCTGATACCGCCCCTGCGCATACGCCACGGCACTGGCCTATGTGGTAATTAAGGCATGGTTTGAAACCGTGTGGGAATGCAACTGCGGAGCATCGTTTCAAACTGAAGCTGGCATTGAGCAAATCAATGATTTTGTTAACTGCTCCCACGTCGCTATACGGACCGTAGTATCTGCCACCGTCCTTAGTCACGCGTCTTGTCTTAATAACTCTTGGGAACTTCTCGTTAGTTATCTTGATAAAAGGATACGTCTTATCATCTCTAAGGAGAATGTTGTATTTAGGTCTGTGCTTCTTGATAAGATTGCACTCTAAAATCAGCGCCTCTGTCTCGCTGGCTGCAGTAATATACTCGAACTCAGCAATCTGGCTGACCATGCTGCGAACCTTAGGCGCCATGTTTCTTGACGACTGGAAATACTGGCGCACACGATTCTTAAGAGAAATAGCCTTACCTACGTAGATAATGTTGCCCAGTTTATCCTTGTGCATATATACACCCGGTGTGTCCGGGAGATTTTTTAGGTTCTCCTGAATATCAAACATTATTCTTCTTTCTCTTGGGTTCCTTCGGTTTCTTCGCCTGCTGGATCTGCTTCTGTCACTTCACTTGCAGCTGCCGCTGCAACCGGACCCTGCTTTCTCTTCCTGATAATAACTGCAACTATGATGATAAGAATCAGAGTAATAATTGTAGCAATCACCAGTGGGAGCATGTCGTCTGGAATGCCGTAATGTGACAGCAGTCCGCCCTCTTCTACTCCATCAATTGTAACCGCATCTACTGTATTTCTTACGTTACCATCTTCATCGAGAATGCTTACTGTACCTACAACTGTACCTGCCTCAAATGGAGCAGTCAGTTTCTTCTCGTTTGTATCTAACTGAATTGAATATTTATATTCTGGTGCAGCTTCTTCAGCCTCGTCTTCTGCACCAGTCGCTTCTGTTTCTTTCGCTTCTACAGTCATGGCCAGGCTCTTTGATGCTCCGATGGCAACTCTGCCTGTCTTACCACAAGTTACCTTCATTGCTCCAACTTCATCGCCCTTAGCAGCACCAACTACAGTATCGTATTTATCGAAGCCGTAATCAAAAAGCTGAATAGCATCTGTGAACCTAGTTATATCTCCAGAGTTAAGTGTTACAACGATAAGCTCCATATCGCCGTCCTTGGCAGTTCCTACGAAGCAGTTTCCTGCAGGTGTTGTAGTTCCTGTCTTAACTCCTGTTGCAAGAGGATATCTGAGAGGGATTTTTCTATCATCCACCTCTACGCTCTTCTTGGAATAAAGGAGCAGATTTGTTGATTTCAACTTACGCTCTTCGCTCTTATTTGTGGCAGGAATAGTGTATTTCTTAGTTGAAACAAGTTCTCTGAACTTCTCGTTAGCCATTGCTTCCTTAGTAATCTGAGTCAGGTCATATGCTGTTGTCTTGTGATGCTCCTGGCCTGGCAGGTTAAGCCCATTAGGGTTAGTGTAGTGGGTATTCTCTGCTCCGCACTCCTTAGCCCTCTCGTTCATAACCTTGCAAAACTCATCTACGCTACCACTACATGCAATAGCAAGCTGACGGGCAGCGTCATTAGCTGATGGGAGCATGAGAGCATAGAGAAGCTGTTCTACAGTCAGCTTCTCGCCCTT
>JAGHTQ010000082.1 GCA_018065295.1 Candidatus Colimonas fimequi
AGATTTTTGCCAAGAAACACATGGAGAAAATCGAGGAAGAAGAACTTGAAATATTAACAGTGTAATGCTATAATTAATTCGATGTGCCGGCGTGATGGAATTGGCAGACGTGCGGGACTCAAAATCCTGTGGTGGCAACACCGTATGGGTTCGACCCCCATCGCCGGCACCATATGTGGATTATAATAGCAATTCATTTTGTCAATTATAAAGTTAAGATATTGTGGAGGAACAAACATGAACAACACTATGATGACTGTATTACCTTTAGTCTTATTACTCCTGGTAATGTACTTCCTTCTGATCAGACCTCAGAAGAAGAAGGAGAAGGAAATCAATGCAATGAGAAGCGGTATCAGAGTAGGCGATGAAATCATCACTATCGGCGGTATCTGCGCTAAGGTTGTTAAGACTAAGGAAGAATCTCTTATTATCCAGGTTGGCGCTGACAAGGTTAAGTTCGAAGTAATGAGATGGTCAGTTTCTAAGGTTGTGGAGAAGTCAGACGCTCCAGCTGCTGCTGCAGAAGAACCAGAAGAGAAGAAGGCTGCTAAGCCTAAGAGATTAGGTAAGAAGGCTGCTGCAGAAGAACCAGCTCCAGCACCTGCTGAAGAAGAAGCTGCAGAACCTGCAACTGAAGAATAATACACGAAATTATTGATTTTTAAGAGATGGCTTAGCCATCTCTTTTTTCGTGTCTGAAATCATACAAAGTTATGTTAGAAATCTTGATAATTCAAGGGTTTGGACTTGTTTATGAAGGCCAAAAGTTGTAAAATGTTATATGTATGTTTATATGGCGATTTGGCTTTTAATTTAGATGCTAAACGACCAAAAAATAAAATCAACCGGAGGAGATTATGAAATCCAAATCAAAAGTATTTTTTGCGATATTCTTCGCGGTAGTAGTCATCGTTGGATGGTATGGGACCATCTTCGGAATTGGCGGACTGGAACCACTGAAGGATAGAATGAAGTTAGGCCTTGATGTTAAGGGCGGTGTATACGTTGTTATGGAAGCTGACAAGACTGATCTGACTGGAGATGAGCTTCGTAAGGCAATGGAACAGACACAGGCTGTTATCGAAGAAAGAGTTAACCAGATGGGTCTTAGCGAGCCGGTTGTTACCATAGAAGGTGAGAAGAGAATCAGAGTCGAACTGCCTGGTGCTGAAGACGCTGAACAGGCAATCGAACAGATCGGTAAGACAGCTCAGTTAAAGTTTGCTCTTGCTGATGGTACATTCGTTCTTGATGGTAGCAACGTTAAGGATGCTCAGGCTGCACAGGATAACGATTCTGCAGGTTATGCAGTTAACCTTGAATTCGATTCAGAGGGTGCAGACAAATTCTTAGACGCTACAACTAAGGCATATTCAGGTGCTGTTAAGTCAACAGTTGAAGGTGTTGAAGACAACGCTATCATGATCATTCTCGATGATGAGATCATTTCAGCTCCTGGCGTTAGAAACGGACCAATCGCTGGTGGTAGATGTGAAATCACAGGTAACTTCGATAAGGAAGAAGCTCAGAACCTGGCAGCTCTCATCAGAGGCGGTTCACTTCCACTGGAACTGACAGAAATCACATCATCAGTACAGTCAGCTAAGATCGGCTACAATGCACTTGAGAAGAGTGTATACGCAGGTATCATCGGTCTTATCCTGATTCTGTTACTTATGTTAGTTGCATATAGAATGCTTGGTTTCGCAGCTGATATCGCGCTGATGTTATACGTACTGCTTCTGCTCAATATCATGAGCGCAATGGGTAGCGTACTTACACTCCCAGGTATGGCAGGTATCATCCTTTCAGTAGGTATGGCTGTAGATGCTAACGTTATCATCTTCTCACGTATCAGAGAAGAAATGGCCAACGGCAAGACAGTACGTGTTGCTACTCAGGAAGGTGCTAAGCGTGCCATGAAGACTATCTTCGACTCACAGGTAACTACACTGATTGCTGCAGTAATCCTGTATGAAATCGGTACAAGTGCTGTTAGAGGTTTCGCTTTCACATTCATGCTTGGTATTGTTATCGGTATCTTCACAGCTCTCGTAGTTACTCAGCTTTATGTTGGTCTTATTGCTAACAGCGATAAGTTCGGTAAGAAGAAGTTCTTCGGCGTTAAGGAAGATGGTACAACAACATTCCAGATTAAGAAGGAACTGCACTTCATCAAGTACAGAAAGCAGTTCTTCGCACTGTCACTTGCTATTATCCTTCTGGGTGCTGGATTCACAGCTGTTAAGGGCCTGAACTATGGTATCGACTTCACTGGTGGTACTATGATTCAGATGGATATGGGCAAGCAGGTTGAAATTAGCGATGTTGAGAAATCAATTGCAGACTTCAACCTTGATCCAGAAATCATTTACTCAGGCGCTGACAATAAGGAAATCGTAATCAGAACAATCACTGACCTTGATAACAGTGCTAGAGCAGAAGTTATCGACAAGATAAATGCTGATTTCGGAACAACTGACGAGAACGTAATCGCTCAGGAACTGTTCGGACCATCAATTGGTAAGGAACTTAGAAATAACGCAATACTTGCTATAATCATTGCAGCATTATGTATGCTGGTTTATATCAGAATCAGATTCCGTAACTGGAAGTACGGTGAAGCATCACTTCTGGGTATTCTCCACGACGTACTCATCGTAGTTGCATTCTACGCAATCTTCGGTGTAACAGTTAACAACCCATTTATCGCAGGTGTTCTGACTGTAGTAGGTTACTCAATCAACGATACAATCGTTATCTTCGACAGAGTAAGAGAAAACTCAAGATATGCAAGAAAGCAGGATATCGAACATACTCTGGATAAGAGTATCACTCAGACTATTGGTAGATCACTGATGACTTCAGCTACTACTCTCATCGTAATGGTTCCACTTGCAGCTATGGGTGGTGCAACAATCAGAGAATTCGTTCTGCCTCTTATGGTAGGTGTTCTGGCTGGTGCTTACTCATCAATCGCAATGTGTTCACCAATCTACTATCTGCTTAATAAGCCAGGTCAGCTTAGCAAGTATGAGAAGCAGGTTGAAGCTAACATGAAGCACAACAAGAAGAACAAGAAGAGCAAGAAGAAGGCTGAAGATTTAGATGCTGACTTAAGTGCAACTGATGAAGAAATCGATGCAGTTATGCAGAAGGAAATCGATGCTAGAATCGCTGAAGCTAAGGCAGCATTAGAAGCAGAAGCAGCAGCTAAGGCAGCAGAAGAAAAGGGCGAAGCTACTGCTGAAGCAGTAGAAGAAGTAGCTAAGCCTGCTCCTAAGAAGACAAACGAGAAACGTTCTAAGAGATACGTTAAGGGCAATAAGAAATAAAGGTTAAACATTAAGCATGAAGAAGAAAAGCGAATTTTTATCGACAATTTTAGATTTCAATCCAAAATATGACATAGAGCTTATCGCACGTGCTTATGATGTTGCTGAAGAAATGCACCGCGGGCAGCTGAGAAAGTCTGGCGAACCGTATCTTATCCATCCTATGGCAGTTGCAGAGATTCTGGCTGACCTGGGTATGGATGAAGAAACAGTTGCGGCTGGACTTCTTCACGACGTTGTCGAAGATACATCATACTCCGATGAGAATATTATTGCTAATTTCGGTGAAGATGTATCTCTGCTCGTTGATGGTGTTACTAAACTGAAGTCACTGAAGTATGAGAGCAAGGAAGAAGCTCAAGCTGAAAACCTGCGTAAGATGTTCCTGGCAATGTCTAAGGATATTCGAGTTCTCATCATCAAATTATCAGATAGACTTCACAACTTAAGAACAATCAACTACATGACTCACGATAAAATCATTGAGAAGTGTAAGGAAACTCTTGAGATTTATGCACCTCTGGCATCCCGTCTTGGTATGCATGCCATGAAGATGGAGATGGAAGACATTTCATTCAAGTATCTGGAACCAGAAAGTTACTATGACCTTGCTGAACAGATCAGTCAGAGGAAGGATGAGAGAGAACAGACTGTTGCTCTCGTAATCGATGGTATCAAGAATGCTCTTAAGGATCTGGATATCGAATACGATATCTATGGTAGATCAAAGCATTTCTACAGTATTTACAAGAAAATGAAATTCCAGAACAAGACTCTGGATGAAATCTTCGACCTTAATGCTGTAAGAATTCTTGTAGATTCAGTAAGAGACTGTTATGCGGTTCTTGGATTTGTTCACACTATGTGGACTCCAATTCCAGGCAGATTCAAGGACTACATTGCTATGCCTAAGCCTAATATGTATCAGTCATTACATACAACTGTTATGGGTGATCAGGGCAAGCCATTCGAAATTCAGATTAGAACCTATGAAATGCATAAGGTTGCTGAATATGGTATTGCAGCACATTGGAAGTACAAGGAAGGTAAATCTTCTGTTGCTATTGATAACGAAGAAGTTAAGCTTTCCTGGCTGAGACAGGCACTTGAGCTTCAGAAGGATGTAGAAGACTCAGAGGAATTCGTTGAATCCCTGAAGGTAGACCTTTTCTCTACACAGGTATTCGTTTTCACACCACAGGGTGATGTTATCGAACTTCCTGCAGGAGCAACACCTCTTGACTTCGCATTTAAAATCCATACTGCAGTTGGCTGCAAGTGTGTAGGCGCTAAGATCAACGGTAAGATGGTTACTATCGACCATGTTCTTGAGAATGGCGACATTATTGAGATTGTTACAAATCCTAACTCAGTTGGACCAAGTATCGACTGGCTTAAGATTGCTAAGACAAGCTCAGCAAGAACTAAGATCAGACAGTGGCTTAAGAAGGAGAACAAGAATGACCTTATCGATCGTGGTAAGGACAACATTGACAAATATGTCCGTAAGAAGGGCGGAGATCCTAGAGAATTACTCAAACATTCATACATTAACAGAGTAATTAAGGATTTAAATTATAAGAACTCCGATGAATTATATAACCAGCTGGGTAACGGCGGACAGATACTCAGCAAGGTATACAACCTTATTCTTTCCTATGTGAAGGAAATTAAGGCTGCTGAAGAAGCAGAAAAAGAAAAGACACTTCTCGAGAACCTTCGCGAAATGAGCGAACGTACAGAGAAGAGACTTCAGAATCAGGCGAAGAAGAGAGATAGCAATTCAGGCGTTGTAGTAGAAGGCGTTGATAATCTCATGATTAGAGTTGCCAAGTGCTGCAGTCCTGTTCCTGGTGATGATATCGTTGGATACATTACTAAGGGTAGAGGCATCTCTGTTCATCGCAGAGATTGTGACAATCTTAAATCTCTAAGCGAAGAAGACAAGGCTCGTCAGATTGATGTTAAGTGGGCAGTTGCCGATGGCGACACTACATTTAACACAGAACTTTGCGTAATCGCTAAGAATCAGAAGAGCATGATTTCAAGTATTTCCAAGGTTTGCGAAGACATGGATGTAAGAATTGACGGAATCAACGCTAAGCCTGATAAGGATGAAACAGTAAGAATTAATCTTATTCTCGGCATTCGAGATAGATCTCAGATTGATAAGATTTGCAGATCACTTAAGAGTGTACAGGGAATCGTGGAGGCATATAGATCCAAATCATGAGAGCGGTAGTACAGAGAGTATCAGCTAGCAGCGTTGTTGTAGACGGTAAAGTAACAGGTAAGACCCAGAAGGGTCTTATGGTACTTATCGGCGTTGAACAGGGCGATACAGAGAAGGATGGCAAGTATATTGCTGATAAGGTATGTGGACTTCGTATCTTCGAAGATGAAGATGAGAAGATGAACCTTTCGGTTAAGGACGTAGGCGGCACTATTCTGGCCGTTTCCCAGTTCACATTACTGGGAGACGTTCGCAAGGGTAAGCGTCCTAGCTTCACAATGGCTGAAGAGCCAGAAGCAGCCAACAACCTTTATATGAAGACCGTTGACATGATGAGGGAGCAGGGGCTTCACGTAGAAGAAGGTGTGTTTAGAACTCATATGGACGTTGAAATACACAATTCAGGTCCCGTTACAATTTTGCTTGATAGTCACAAATTATTTTAAGGAGAAACACTATGAAGATTACTAGTTTCGCATGTTCACCATACCAGACTAATTCATATCTGGTAATCGATGAAGAATCAAAGAAGGGGTTTATCGTTGACCCAGGTGGCTATGTTCCACCACTTACAGAAATGGTAAGAAGCGAACAGGCTGAAATCGAATACATCATTATTACTCACGGTCATTCAGATCACAGAGCTGGTCTTGATGAATACAAGGCTGACTTCCCAGATGCCAAGGTAGTTGTATTCACAGGAGAAGCACAGGATGTACCAGGAAGAACTGAATTTGGCAACACTGTTGTAACTGTTCCAGATACCCTTGTTAACGATGAAGATGAACTGCCATTCGCTGGCATGACATTACAGTTTAAGCATACTCCAGGTCACACAACTGGCGGTATGTGTGTATTCATCCCTGAAGCTCACGTATTATTCAGCGGTGATACATTATTCAGACAGTCAATCGGAAGAACTGATTTCCCTGGTGGATCATATAGAGAAATTGATAAGTCAATCAAGACTAAGCTTTATGTTCTGCCTGATGATACTCAGGTATTCCCAGGACATATGGGTCCTACAACAATCGGTTTCGAGAAGGAGAACAATCCATTTGTATTCGGCTAATATTAAATTCAACGGAATAGATAATACAAATCAATACGAAGAACTGATTAAGATATTTTTGCAGCCATCTGAATACGAGATTATTCGTGACGAGGCAGAGGCTGAGTACGAGTACGTATTTAATGGTGATAAAGATGAAGTGAAGCGTCAGCTTTATGGCGATCTTTCAAGACTTACTGGTAAGAGTCCTAAATGGGGGATTCTTACTGGTATAAGACCTGTTAAGCTTGCTGGTGAACTGTTTAAAGAACATGGTGATCTGGCAGCTGTCAGGGAGATTTTAGAGAACCACTATCTTCTTAACAAAGAGAAGAGCAATCTTGTTACTGATATACTTCAGTATCAGATTGATGAACTTGGTAGACCGGCTACCAATAGCCTTGGGGTTTATATTGGTATTCCGTTTTGTCCAACAAGATGTCTATATTGTTCATTCACATCAAATCAGGTTAAAGAGAGCGAATACGAACGCTATCTTGTAACTCTTCTTGATGAAATCAGATATGCAGGCAAGGCAGCAGCTGATGATGGTTATGTGATTGAATCTATATACATGGGTGGTGGTACACCGACAACATTAAGTGCCGATCAGCTTGATAGATTACTTACTTGTGTTGAAGAATCCTTCGACATGAGTGCTGTTAAGGAGTACACAGTTGAAGGTGGCAGACCAGACACTATTACTACAGATAAGCTTGAAGTTCTGAAGAAACATAACGTAGAGCGTATCAGTATAAATCCTCAGACAATGAAGGATGAAACTCTTGAACTCATCGGTAGAAGACATTCTGTTCAGCAGGTCCGTGAGGCTTTTGAAATGGCTAATGAAGTTGGAATTAAGACAATCAATGCCGATTTAATTGCCGGACTTCCTGAAGAGGATCTTGATGATTTCAAGAACAGCCTTAATGAAATCATTAGGCTTGGAGCATCAAATATTACAGTTCATACTCTGGCTGTTAAGAGAGCTTCAAGACTTAAGGAATTTGATGAGAATTTCAATTATAAGCAGGAAGAACTTCGTGAGCAGATGCTGAAATATGCTCGTGAAACACTCCTTGCTGAAGGTTTCAAGCCATATTATCTCTATAGACAGAAGCATACTTCTGGCAATACAGAGAATATTGGTTATTGTAAGCCAGGAACTATTTCTACATATAATGTAAGAATCATGGAAGAAGCTCAGTCAATCTTGGCTCTTGGAGCTGGAGGACTTAGCAAGATATACTTCCCTGAAGAGAACAGACTTGAGAGAGTTCCGAATGTATCAAATTACGAGATTTACATCGATCGAATCGATGAAATGATAGAACGAAAAAATAAAGGATTCTTCGGAGTCCACAATACTGGAGGTAAATAATGCTTACAAAAGCACCTAAGGGAACAAAAGACATGATGCCTGAAGAGGCATACAAATGGCAGTATATTGAGAAGGAATTCGCCAAGCTTTGCGACTTATACGGATTCCAGGAAATTCGTACTCCAATCTTCGAACACACTGAACTCTTCAAGAGAGGTGTAGGTGATTCAACTGATATCGTACAGAAGGAAATGTATTCTTTCCAGGATTTCGGTAAGAGAGACATCACATTAAAGCCAGAAGGTACAGCTGGCGTAGTTAGAGCTTTCACTGAACATAAGATTTTCGCTGGCCCACAGCCAACTAAGTTCTACTACAATACACCTTGCTTCAGATATGAGAAGCCACAGTCAGGTAGATTAAGACAGTTCCATCAGTTTGGTATTGAAACATTCGGAGCATCAGATATGATGGCCGATGCAGAAATCATCTCATTAGCTTATGACTTCTTAAACAAGATGGGAATCACTGATATTGAACTTAGAATCAATAGCGTAGGATGCCCACATTGCCGTCAGAAGCACAGAGAAGCACTGAGAAACTTCCTTGCTCCTAAGTTTGATGAATTATGTGATACTTGTAAGGACAGATATGACAGAAACCCTATGAGAATTCTGGACTGCAAGTCACCAATTTGTCAGGAACTGGTACAGGGAGCACCAATGATGCTGGACTACCTTTGTGATGAATGTGCGGGAGCATTTGAAGAACTGAAGGCTAACCTTGATGCACTTGGCGTTGAATATGTTGTTGACCCTGGCATCGTTAGAGGCCTTGACTATTACACTAAGACAGCATTCGAATTCGTAACAACTAAGATCGGAGCACAGGGCACTGTATGTGGCGGGGGCCGTTATGATCACCTGGTTGAAGAAATCGGCGGACCAGAAGTTCCTGGCGTTGGTTTTGGACTTGGTAAGGAGAGACTTCTCCTGGTTATGGAAGCATGCGGAGCACAGATTCCTGAGCCAACTGGAGCAGATGTATTTATTGCTGTAATGGGCGATAGAGCTAAGGCTGCTGGTCTCAGCCTTATGAAGGATCTCAGACAGAATGGCGTTAAGGTTCAGATGGATATCTGCGGAAGAAACTTCAAAAACCAGTTCAAGTATGCTAACAGAATTAACGCTGCTAAGACTGTTGTTATCGGTGATGACGAACTGGATAAGAATAACTTTGCTATCAAGGATATGGAGACTGGTAACCAGATTGAAGTTCCTATGGAGAAGATAGTAGAAGAGTTAACTAAATAATTGAGAGTGAACGCGAAATGAAAGAAATGATTGGAATATTCGGCGGATCATTTGATCCGATTCACGAAGCCCATATAAGTCTTGCTAAGGACGCTTTGGACCTTTGCAATCTGGATAAGGTGATATTCGTTCCCGCAAGACTTCAGCCTTTCAAACTCAATAAGAAAGTAACGCCTGCAGAAGACAGATTGACCATGGTCCAGCTTGCCACTTATCATGAAGATAAGTTTGAAGTATCGGATTTTGAAATCAATTCTCAAGAAGTTTCCTACAGCTATCTGACAATGCGTTATATGCAGAAGATGCATCCAGATGCCAGATTATGCTTTATCACAGGAACTGACGCTTTCTTAATGATTGAGAAATGGGCTAACGCAGAAGAAATGCTTACCAATTATTCATACATTATTGGTACCAGACCTGGATATAAGGAAGAAGAACTTGCCCAGGTCATGGCTCGCGTTAAAGATAACTTCGGCACAGATGTTGTGAATATCAGAAACAAGCAGATTGATGTTTCGTCTACTGAAATTCGCGACAAGTTAGCCGATGGTGAATCTGTCGATGGATTAATCCCAGAGGCAGTTATTGAGTATATTGAGAATAAGGGACTATACAGATAATTCGATGATTTACGATCAGGAACTGATGACAAGACTTGAGGAATTCCTTAAGGAGAACCTCAAGGATCATAGACTAGAACACACATATGCAGTTGCTGAAGAAGCTGTGAAACTTGCTGAACATTATGGAGCAGATAAGGACAAAGCGTATCTTGCTGCAATGTTTCATGACATGTATAGAAATCTTCCTAACAATGTCATGAACATGTACATCAGACATTTCAAACTGCCTGAAAGATACTGCAATAACTCTAATCTTGCCCATAGCAAACTTGCCGCATCAGTCATGGCGAACAACTATGACATTGATGACCAGGAGTTAATTGATGCAGTTTCATATCACACAACAGGAAGAGCAGACATGAGTCTTCTTGAGAAGATTGTGTTCATTGCTGATGCAATTGAACCAGGTCGTTCTTATCCAGGAGTAAATCGAATTCGTACAGCCGCTTACGAAGATATAAACAGGGCATGTATGTTATCACTTGAAGGAACAGTAAACTTCCTGAGAAGCAAGGATGCATATATCGATCCCGATACAATAGAAGCACTCGAATACTTAAAAGGAGCGAAATTATAATATGGAATCAAAAGAAATGGCACTGAAGATTGCACAGCAGCTGGACAGTAAGAAGGCTATGGATGTAACTGTAATCGATATTCAGTACAAGTCATCCTTTGCGGACTACTTCGTTCTGGCAACTGGTAGCAGCAACAGACAGCTTGGTTCACTTGTGGACTATGTTGAAGACGTGATGGAGCCAGCAGGAGAGTTTCCTAAGGGCGTTGAAGGCCAGGAATCAACTGGATGGGTTCTCATGGACTATGGCGACGTTATTGTGAATATTATGAGCGCTGAAATGCGTGATAAATATAACATCGAAAAAGTGTGGGGTGACTGCGATACCCTGGACATCAATTAATGGAGGGCAAAATGTTAGAAAAGTACAACTTCGGAGAAATCGAAAAGAAGTGGCAGCAGAAGTGGGAAGCAGAAAACGCTTTCAAAGTAACAGAAGATCCTGACAAGGAGAAGTACTACGTACTCGAAATGTTCCCATACCCATCAGGTAAGCTGCACATGGGTCATGTAAGAAACTATTCAATCGGCGACGTTCTTGCTAGATACAAGAGAATGAAGGGTTTCAACGTTCTTCATCCAATGGGTTATGACTCATTCGGTCTTCCAGCAGAAAACGCTGCAATCAAGAACGGTACTCCACCAGCAGAATGGACTTACTCAAACATGGATGAAATGACTGCACAGTTAAAGGAACTGGGTCTTTCATACGATTGGGATAGATTAGTTGCAACTTGCAAGCCTGATTACTACAAGTGGATGCAGTGGATTTTCATCCAGTTCTACAAGAAGGGTTTAGCTTATAAGAAGGATAACCCAGTAAACTGGTGTCCAAGCTGCCAGACAGTACTTGCTAACGAACAGGTAGTAGACGGCAAGTGCGAAAGATGTAAGTCACCTGTAACTAAGAAGAGCCTGTCACAGTGGTACTTCAAGATTACAGATTATGCTGATAGACTTCTTGCAAACCTGGAAGAACTGCCAGGATGGCCTGAAAAGGTTAAGATCATGCAGAAGAACTGGATCGGCAAGAGCCACGGTGCTCAGATCACATTCAAGATCGAAGGATTCGATAAGGACATGGACATTTACACTACAAGAGCTGATACTCTCTACGGTGTAACATACATGGTAATGGCTCCAGAACATCCATACCTCAATGAACTGGTAGCTGGAACAGAATACGAAGCAGCTGTTAACGAATATGTTGAGAAGGTTCAGCATATGAGTGATATTGACAGAACTTCAACATCAAACGAGAAGACAGGTGTATTCATCGGCAGATACGCTATTAACCCAATCAACGGCAAGAAGGTTCCTATCTTCATTTCAGACTATGTACTCATGGGTTATGGTACTGGCGCTATCATGGCTGTACCTGCACACGATACTCGTGACTTTGACTTCGCTAAGAAGTTTGATTGCGACATCATTCCAGTAGTAGATCCTGGCGATCCTGCAATTGACCTTAACAACCTTAAGGAAGCATTCGTTGCAGAAGGTACAATGATCAACTCAGGATTCATGGATGGCATGAACAACAAGGATGCTATCGCTGCAATGATCAAGCACGTTGAAGAAGAAGGTTTCGGTAAGGAAACAACTAACTACAAGCTGAGAGACTGGCTCATTTCAAGACAGAGATACTGGGGCACTCCAATCCCTATGATTTACTGTGAAGATTGTGGCTGGAATCCAGAAAAGGAAGAAAACCTGCCAGTACTCCTTCCAAAGGACGTAGAATTCACAGGTAAGGGCGAATCACCAATCGCAACAAGCAAGACTTTCCAGAACGCTGTATGTCCATGCTGCGGTAAGCCTGCAACTCGTGAAATCGATACTATGAATACATTCCTCGATTCATCATGGTACTTCCTCAGATACACAGATGCTGTAAACGAAGAAGAAGCATTCAATCTGGATAAGGTTAAGTACTGGATGAACGTTGACCAGTACATTGGTGGTGTAGAACACGCTATTCTTCACCTGATGTACGCTAGATTCTTCCAGATGGCTCTTTATGATCTGGGTCTTGTTAGCACTGAAGAACCATTCAAGAACCTGCTGACTCAGGGTATGGTTACTAAGGGCTATACAAATGAAAAGGGTGAATACCTGGTTGCTAAGATGTCAAAGTCAATCGGTAACGTAGTAAGCCCTGCAGAAATCATTGACAAATACGGTGCAGATACTGCAAGAATGTTCATTCTCTTCGCAGCACCACCAGAAAGAGAACTGGAATGGTCAGACGCTGGCGTAGAAGGAAGCTATAGATTTATCAACAGAGTTTACAGAATGGTTTATGACTTTAGCAAGGACTATAAGGTTACTGGCGAAGCTTATGAAATCAAGAACGATGCTGATAAGAAGCTTAACTACGCAATGAACTATGCAATCAAGAAGGTTTCAGACGATATCGGCGAAAGATTCAACTTCAACACTGCTATCAGTAC
>JAGHTQ010000225.1 GCA_018065295.1 Candidatus Colimonas fimequi
TCAGCAATGGATAACACTTTGTTCCCATATAACCTTTGGAGAAAATGCGTTAACAACGTTCTATACCACCTTGAGACTCGCAGCGCCATGGACTACCCTTCTAGAATAGGCGAACTTAGGCTGCGCAAAGAAATCGCCGCATACCTGAAACGCGCCAGGGACGTTAACTGCAGTCCCGAGCAAATTGTTATCACTGGCGGACAGCAATACTCCATGGTAATAATCGCGGATATGTTCAGGGATAACAAGAAGTTCACCATGGAAGATCCCGGTTATGACGGTATCCGTCACATCTTTGCAAATCATGAATTTAAAATTACCGGAGCACCAGTAGATGAAAACGGAATCATTCTCGACACTCTTGAGAATCTAGATACTAAGCTTCTGTACCTGACACCGTCACATCACTTCCCAACCGGTGGTGTAATTCCTGTAGGCAATCGCTACAAGCTCATTGACTGGGCTGAGAGAAATGACGCTTATATAATTGAAGACGACTACGACAGTGAACTGAGATACTACACCAATCCAGTGCCATCTCTTCAGTCGCTGGACACCCGCGACAGGGTTATCTATACCGGCTGCTTTTCCAAGTCACTGGCGCCGTCCATGCGTATCGCATATATCGTTTTGCCGCCGTCACTGATGGAGCGCTACAACGCGTACTACCATAGATATCATTCTCAGGTGGATGTAATTCATCAGCTGACCTTGGCTGAATTTATGGCATCGGGTCATTATGACAGACACATCAACAAGCTGAGAACTAACTTCAAGCGCAAGCAGGAGATTATTATCGATTCTCTTCACAGAACTTTCGGAAGTCGTGTCAGCATCCGCGGGGAAGGCGCCGGCATATACCTGATTATTCGCATCGACGGACCTTTTAATCAGGAAGAATTAGTAGCTCGTGCCAAGGCTGCAGGTATCCTGGTATACCCGACCCGTGCATGCTATATGAATGTCGCGGACTGTCCTGAAAACGAGTTGCTCATGGGATTCGCAACTCTAGACCCCGAATCCATTGACCAGATACTAGCGACCTTAAAGGAAGTCTGGGAAATCAAATAATAATGACACAAAAAAGAGGGCGAACCATCGCCCTCTTAATTAATTCCAATTATTTCTCTTCTCTGAAATATACATCGCCGTCTTCAGCATTCATGCCATCAACGATAGCAAGTGATTCAAGCTGATAACCCAGGTTTCTGATGATCTGGCCGCCTGGCTGGAAGCCCTTCTCGATTGCAATGCCGATGCCTTCTACTGAAGCGCCAGCCTGCTTGCAGATCTGGATAAGACCCTGCAGTGCGCATCCGTTAGCAAGGAAATCGTCGATGATGAGAACCTTGTCGTTATCATCAAGGAACTTCTTTGAAACGATAACCTGATTCTTGTTCTTGTGTGTGAATGATTCAACTTCTGCAGTGTAAACTTCACCTTCGATGTTGATGCTCTTTGATTTCTTAGCGAAAACAACAGGAACGCCGAACTTCTGTGCAGCAACGCAAGCGATGCCGATACCTGATGCTTCGATTGTCAGGATCTTGTTGATGTCCTTACCTTCGAAACGGTCCTTCCACTCCTGGCCCATCTGGTTGAACAGTTCAATATCCATCTGGTGATTTAAGAAATTGTCAACCTTCAGAACGTTGCCTTCTTTAACGATACCGTCCTTCAAAATTCTTTCTTCTAAAAAGTTCATTTCTCGTTCCTTCCTACACTACTTAACAATACTAGATCATCGGGAGTGTCGATATCTGCAAGCTCCCATTTATCAACTGCACTTACTAATCTAACTTCATCAGGATATTTCCTGGCAAGATACGCTCCGCCCTTCTTCTCAGGCAGTGCCATAAGTTCCGGGAAATATTCCTTTGAAAACAAAATTGGATTTCCTATCAAATCGTCAATTGACAATCTATAGATTCCCCTTCCTCCTGTCAGGAATTCTTCGATTACTCGCTTAATGCTCACTGTTCGCAGCAGTGGCTGATCGCAGCCAACGAACATGCAGGCATCATAGCCCGCCATCCGCTCCATCCCGAGAGCGATAGCTTCATTCCTAGTTGGAAGTTGGTGAAGTATCACGGGTACGCCCTCGCCCGTGCAGTACTCGCTCACTTCTCTGGTTCTGGTGAGAACCAGTCTGTCGATGGACACGGTATCCTTTGCAAAAGATTCGCCGAGCATCCCCGTCTTATCAACAATAATATCTATCAGGCGTCTGCCCTTAAACTCTGCAAGCAGTTTGTTACCGCCAAATCTATTGCTGAGTCCCGACGCCATTATAATTACGCCTATCTTCATTATTCAGCCGCTTCACGCATCTTTCTCATGCCCATGATAATCTTCTCAGGAATTGCCGGCAGTTCTCTGATCCATACTCCTGTGGCGTTATAAATGGCATGAACAATTGCAGGTGAAGGTGTGTTGATAACAATTTCGCCAATTGACTTAGCGCCAAATGGCTGAGTTGGCTCGTAGCTCTCCTCAAACTCAACGTGGATTCTACCAACGTCCTGACGAGTTGGAATCTTGTACTGCATCAGTGAGTTCTCATAAATCTCACCGTGCTTGCCGTATGTAATATCCTCGAAGAGGGCCATACCGATGCCCTGGCCGATACCACCTTCTGCCTGAACTCTAGCCAGGTTCGGATTGATTACAGTACCGCAGTCAACAGTCGCCTCGTAATTGATAACCTTAACTTCACCAGTCTCAGTATCAACTTCAATTT
>JAGHTQ010000150.1 GCA_018065295.1 Candidatus Colimonas fimequi
GTTACAACCAGTGCTGTCATGCTGCCTGAACCAGCCATAATGAAGAATCCGATTGCAAGGATAAGAACCAGTGCTTCAAGACCCATTGCAACTACCCATGACATCTTCTTATCGATCTTAACCATCAGTACATCAACAAGGTATGCACATACGATACTTGCGAAACCGAATACGAATGTTGCCAGTGCTACCTGGTCAGCAGTCATGCCCATGTATTCAGTATGGTAGTAAACCTGTGCTGAGTAGTTAATGGTATTCGCAAAGATACTGATACCGAAAATAAGCATTACAATACGAGTTCCCTTGTTTTTGAAAAGATTAACGACAGCCTTGTATGTGAACTTAGTTGCAGCTTCGTTATCTCTTCTTGGTCTTTCATAACCTTCTGTTGTCTTATACAAAATAATGATGAAGATGAGAACACCACCCATATAGCAAGCCATTGTTGCTGTCCATCCTAAATCAGGGTTGCTGAACTTGCTTCCCCAGAAATCAACGAGAATAAGACATGCACTGATTGCTACAGTTGATAAAAGACCGAAGTAGTTCTTCCATGTAGCAAGAGCGCCTCTCTCATTGTAGTTGTTAGTCATTTCTGAACCCAGTGATGAAGCTGAAATGTCCAGAACTGTCTGTGCTGTATAGTATGCCAGAATAACAACAACAAAGTAGATCTTTGATGCTGTTTCTCCAAGTCCGAAGTTTGTAAATAACAAACATGAAATAATGAAGAATGGCAGTGCAATAAACTTAATAAGTGGTCTTCTGCGACCTTTAGGATTCTTAAGATTATCAGAAATTGAACCTACGATTGGGTCAGTAATAGCATCCCACAGAGTACCCAGTGAAATCAGTGCACCGGCGAATGCTGCTGACATTCCTACAACTTCATTCATGAAGTAAAGACCATAATAACTGAATGCTGTCCAAGCCATAAAACTGCAGAATCCAGATGTACCATAACCAAATTTAACCTTTAATGGTAATTTAGCATTTAAGTCTCTTTCTTTATTCATATAACACCTCACACAATTAATAATTCACAGGTTTTAGTTTAACTTTTCTGGTCCATTAATTCAATACAATTCAGAATATTTATACACATTTATTCATATATATCCGTATCAGTATTTGTTTTAAGACGCAAAAAACCGGCTCTAGTTCAGAGCCGGTAATCTAGCGCTTATATTGATAACTATTCTTCTTCAGTTTCGTCATCGTCTTCGTACTCATATTCCTCATCAGAAGGAGCATCGCCTGCTAACATCTGGAGCTGGTTATAATCTCCAATCTTAGCAAGTTCATCAATATGAGCTTCATGGTCGAGAATTGAAATACCACCATCAACAGCATCTACCATAATGAAGTAAATTCTGCCTTCTTTATCTCTACATGTTACAACGTAGAAATGCTTATAGAATTTCTCTTCTTCAATTATATTAAACTTAGGTGTAAACATGAGCTTAGCTCTACCAATGTACTGTTTCAGAGCGAAGTCATGACCCTTAGCGTGATATTCATCTTCAGAAAGAACAGGATCCAGGCAATCTTCTTCATCAATCTCAACATCACGATAAATTGGCTTGCCTTCACTGTCTTTATCATATACCGTATCATATGCAGTTCCAAGAACCCTATCTATAATACAGTCAACATACTTAACGAGCTGCTTAACAAATCTGCCTGTTCCAACAGTTAACTCAAATCTCATTCTTACATAAGGATAATAAACGTCTTCGATATCCTCAATTTCAAGATTAGGGTCTGTATGTAACAGGAGAACTAATGCTTCTCTTGGAGTGTATTTAGGTTCTAAGATTCTTGTTTCAATCATTATTAATTTCCATCCTTTAAAACACAAGCCTTCTGCCATAAACAGAAGGCTTGTAGTATTTACAGTTAATTAATCACTCTTACTCAAGAATTAGAGGCTTTCTGCTACGAGAGCGCTCTTCTTGTTGAATACGAACTGAGTGATAGCTCTTGATTCAGTTGAAAGCTGCTTTGATGAAGCTGTCTGTACCTGAGTTGATACGTCGATCTTCTTACCCTTAGCTCTTTCGATAAGGTCGCACATTTCTGGGCTAGTTGGCTTACCGAAGTTACTGAATACGAGCATGCAGATCCATGAAGGAACTACGCCAGCGATGAATGCGTGGATACCTGTAACTGATTCGAGGTCGAATGTACCCCAACCCCAAGCGAGGAGACAACCTACTACCATTGAGATTGCTGAACCTGTTGCATTTGCCTTCTTCCACCAGATTGCGCAGATGTATGATGGCATGAATGCAGCGCCGAGGAATGAGAATGTATCTACGATCAGCTTGAAGATTCCAGGTGGGTTCATGATTGCGATAGCAACACCGATGATACCTACTGCTACGATTGAAGCTCTTGAGATAAGAACAACTGTCTTGTCTGGAGCGTCTGGTCTGAGCCATCTCTTGTAGAAGTCGATTGATACGATTGTTGCGATCAGGAGCATCAGTGCAGCTACTGTTGACATGATAGCTGACATGATAGCTGTAAGCATGAGACCTGAGAATACGCCAGGGAACTTAAGAGCAGCCAGTGATGGAATTACAAGTTCCATATCGCCGTTGATAAGCATATCAGGCTGAGCTGTGAAGTAAATCAGACCTGCCATACCAAGGAAGTATGGGATGAAGCAGAACAGCTGAGTCCAGATTGTAGCGTAGATTACAGAAGTCTTAGCCTTCTTAGGTGAACCCATAGCCATGTGCTTGTTAACACTGTGTGGGAGACCCATGTAACCAATCATGTAAATAAGTGATGCACCAGCGATTACACCCCACTGACCTTCATAGTGGTTATCTCTACCCCAGAAGCCAAGCAGTGATGGATCGATTTCAGCCAGTCTTGCGTGGAGACCACCGAAGCCGCCCATATCGATCATAACGCCGATGAAGATAACGATCAGTGAACCGATCATGATGAAACCCTGAATTACGTCAGTCCATGCTACTGCGAAGTAACCACCAACGAATGTGTAGAACAGGATTACAGTTACACCAACGATAAGACCAACTTCGAGTGGGAAACCGAACAGTGTAACCAGAGTCTTACCAGTTGCCATGAACTGTCCGAGAACGTAGCATGACAGGCCGAATACTGCGATGATGCAGCCGATAACCTTAACTGGGATTGACTGGTATCTCTTTTCGAGATATTCAATAGGTGAAATTGCATCGAGTAACTGTGAAAGTCTTCTCATTCTTCTTGACAGAACTGTCAGGTTGATGAGACCACCTGAAGCGTCACCGATTGCATAGAACAGTGCGAAATAACCAAACTGGTAAGCCAGTGATGGTCCACCCATGAACATGAAGCCTGACATAGCAGTTGTCTGCAGTGTAAGAGCTGTTACGAGAGGTCCCATTGATCTTCCGCCAACCATGTAGTCTTCTGAACTCTTGGACTTCTTATTCCAGTAGAGGCCCATAGCGATCATACCTACGAAGTAAACTATCAGTACTATTACTTCAACTCTCATTATTTAGCCTCCTCCTTTCCTTCCAGAGGTCCGAACTTAGCCAGGTCGTCTTCGTCACCGAATTCTCTGTCATCTACCATAGCGTCCTGCTTCTTCATTGTAAAGTATACGATGAATGCAGCTGCGAGGTTGATGAAAGGCCAGATTAACATCCAAGATGTTTCCATTGGCAATCCAAACATAAAAATTCCTCCTTAAACTTATAAAAATATAACTGTTAAATTGCACAATAATAATACCAAATAATGAAATCTAAGTGTGAAATTGTTTGAACTTTTAAACCAATATTAAAAAAACCTTAAGCAGATTTTAACTTGCTTAAGGTTGTAATAATTATACCTATAATTTTATTAATTTACTCATTCCTCATCTTGTAATTATTGGCATAACTTGTAATTTTGCTATACACCTTGATACGTCTTATATCGGTTATTGATCCTGAGATAAAACATAATATATTGATGCCAAGAGCTAATATAGCACAATAACTAGCGTCTCCGCTGTTAAAGTAAATACTCAGAAGATAAATGCCTTCACCTGATAACAGCCCTATAATTGCTCCAATTGGAGATGACCGTTTCCAATATAAAGCACCTATTACTGGAACAATAAGCTGAGCAGTTCCGCCAAGTGCAATTACTGCCAGATCCATGATACTTTGAGGTACAAGGATTACAAGAAGATATGAAGCAGCAGAAACAGCTATAACCGCAAACTTAGCTACGCGAAGAAGCTTCTGCTCTGGAATCTTATCATTAATATATCTCTTGTGAATATCCATTGTATATATGGCAGACAAAGCATGAACCTGAGAATTGGCTGTTGAGAATATAGCTGCATATATACCAATAAGAACGAATACATAAAAGTATGGATTAGCCTTGTGCATGATAATCTCAATAAGCAACGCTTCTGCGTTCTCAGTGTGATCCACAAGAGATGCACATCCACTACCAGCGAAAAGTGTTCCTATGCATATAATGGAAGACAGACAAATTAGCAGCGGCATGATGTCAAAGTTGCGCTCCTTTGATGAAGCATAGTTACGAAGCCACATCTGCGGACCCATGAATGCACCAATAGGGACAATGAGAAACAGTGCCAGCCACTGAGTCGTTCTAGCGAAAGTTCTCTCTCCCCCAAGAGATACATTAGCTATGTTCTTATTAATGAGATTATTGAATACATATTCGTGACCACCTGCAAGCTTCATAATGAAGAATCCAGACGCCAGAATAGCAACAACGATTAATATTCCATAAAAAGCGTCTGTTAATGCTACTGCTCTTATTCCACCTGCCCATAAATAGATAACGAGAATTGTGAAGATAATAAATGCTCCCATATAAATGGAAACAACTCCATTTGTCGCAATCTGCATTACCATAAGGCCACCAACAATCTGAACCTGAAGATAAATCATAGTACAGATAATTGTGATTGTTGTTACGATACCGTTAAGGAACTTAGAACCATAAATGTCGTCAAAAAAGTCTGTTGGAGTAAAATAATTGTTGTGTTTACCGTAATACCATATACGTTTACCAACAATAATAAACAAAACGGCAAACAGGGCATCCCATCCGATACTTGTTAAATAGATAGGACCATCATTATAAAAGTATCCGATACCACCAACAAATGCGAATACACTGATCCATGTTCCAAATACTGTTGCAAACAGTGGAACAATAGACATCTTCCTGTCCTGAAGAAGGAAGTTGCTAATTCGCTGGGTACTCCTGTTTCTTGCAATCTCACCAAGAAGAAGCGGAATGAATACGAATACACATATTAATAAAACCATTACTGCTGATGTTATCATCGTAAGCCCCTCTCTAATAC
>JAGHTQ010000141.1 GCA_018065295.1 Candidatus Colimonas fimequi
TACCAGTGTGACCAACCATGTCAGCGTTAGCGAAGTTAAGGATAATAAGGTCATACTTGTCAGTTTCGATAGCATCGATAACCTTCTCAGTAACTTCGTATGCACTCATTTCAGGCTTCATGTCGTATGTAGCAACTGAAGGTGAGTTGATGAGGATTCTATCTTCGTTCTCGTTAGGTTCTTCAACGCCGCCGTTAAAGAAGAATGTAACGTGAGCGTACTTCTCAGTTTCTGCGATTCTCAGCTGAGTGAGACCCTGATCTGAAATGTATTCGCCAAGAGTGTTCTTCATAGTTTCTGGTGGGTATGCCAGAGTTACGTTTGGCAGTGTAGCGTCGTACTGAGTCATGCAAACGTAGAATACGTTGCTTGCGAACTTCTCGCGGTTGAAGCCGTCGAATTCAGGATCTACGAAGCTTCTTGAAATTTCACGAGCTCTGTCAGGTCTGAAGTTGAACATGATCATTGCATCGTTGTCGTTAACTGTGTAGCCACCGTCAACAACAGTAGGGAGTACGGATTCGTCGTTCTCGTCACGAGCGTAGCCATTAGTTACTGCTTCTGCGCCTGTTGCTGCAGTTTCGCCCTTGCCAAGAGTCATAGCATCGTATGCTAACTGGAGACGTTCCCATCTCTTGTCTCTATCCATTGCATAGTATCTGCCTGATACAACGCTGATCTTACCAAGACCGATTTCGTCAAGGTGAGCCTGGAGCTGATCGATGTAAGTTACTGCGCAGCGAGGTGGTACGTCACGACCATCAAGGAAGCAGTGGATAGCCAGGTCCTTAACGCCTTCCTTCTTAGCCAGGTCAGTCAGTGCCAGCAGGTGCTTAATGTGGCTGTGAACGCCGCCGTCTGAGAGGAGTCCCAGCAGGTGAAGTGTTGAGTTGTTCTTCTTAACGTGATCGATTGCTGCCAGAAGTGCCTTGTTCTCAAAGAAGTCGCCGTCTTCGATAGCCTTAGTGATTCTTGTCAGTTCCTGATATACGATACGGCCAGCGCCGATGTTCAGGTGACCAACTTCTGAGTTGCCCATCTGTCCTTCAGGAAGACCAACATCAAGACCACAAGCCTTAAGAGTTGTACCTGGGTAATCAGCGAAGATTCTGTCCAGGTTTGGCTTGTTAGCCTGAGCGATAGCGTTACCATACTCTGATGGGTTCATGCCGTAACCATCCAGAATCATGAGCATGGTAGGTCTGTTAAAAGTCATCATTTTTATACCTCCATCATTAAGGGACCCATATATGGGTCTGAGCCTTATTGTTTGCAAATTAATCCTTTGATATTATAATACACATAGAAGATGGTAGCAAATAGAAAAGAGAGTTTTGGACTATGGCTTGGACTGATAAACAGCAGAGAACAATTGAATTAAGAGGGAAGAACATACTGGTATCAGCAGCAGCCGGCTCCGGCAAGACTGCTGTTCTTATCGAGCGTATCAAGCAGCTGATTCTGGATCCTGAGAATCCTGTCGACGTAGATCGCTTCCTTATTACTACATTCACTAAGGCAGCTGCTGCCGAGATGAAGGGTAGACTTGAGAAGGCTATCCGCAAGGCTATGAGCGAAGAGGGTGCTAATAAGGAGCACCTGAGACGTCAGCTGAGACTGCTGCCTAGAGCTAATATCAGCACATTCCATTCCTTTACTATAGAGATTCTGAAGAAATACTTCTATTTAATAGATCTTGAGCCAGGCTTTAAGACAGCTGATGAGAACCAGATGGTTATCTTTAAGCGTGAGTCTATCGACGAACTTTTTGACAAGAGATTCTCTGAAGACTACGACGCATTCACAGCATGGCTGAACAAATACAGTACCTACAAGAGCGAGGAGGCGATCAAAGGCTCAATTCTCGCTGTGTATAACGAGATGAGAAGTATCCCGCATTACATGAAATGGGCGGAGGATACTGCTGCTAACTATCATTCAGACTCACCGATTAAGGCCTTCGCCATCGATAAGTTTATCGAAGAAGAAGTTGAGAAGGATCTTAATGAGGCGTATAGACTTTATCAGAAGGCGGCCGATACTTTGCGTGAGGAAGATCTGGTCCGCATGGCAGATATAATAGAAGGCAATCTGGAGCAGCTGAAGAAGATTCCTAGATACTACGAGGAGTCAGGGGTGTTCCCTAGAGTGCCTGACCTGAACCTGACATCAGTCAGCGCTAAGAAGGACGAGAAGGACACTTACGCCATGGTCAAGGATACTGTTCAGCAGTATCAGAATGAGGCCAAGAAGATTATCAACAGCATCAGCGAGAATTACTTTGCGATTCCTTGGGATGAATACGATAAAGACATGCGCGCCCAGGCGGCCGACATCGATTATCTGATCGGTCTTATCAAGGAATTCGAGGAGATATTTAATGCAAAGAAGGCCACTGTCATGGCCGTTGAATTCGATGACATGATGCATTATGCAATCGATATTCTGGAAGACGAGACTGTGCAGAAAGAATACCGCGAGAAATACGAGTACATCTTCGTCGACGAATATCAGGATTCTAACCAGCTTCAGGAGACTATTGTTGGGCTCATTGCTCGTGACAATAACCTTTTCATGGTAGGCGACGTGAAGCAGAGCATTTATAAGTTCCGTCAGGCGGAGCCTAAGCTGTTCATGGACCGCTACGCTAAGAACGCTAGCGATGATGAAGTTCTCAGTGAGAACATCGACCTGAACACCAACTTCAGAAGTAAGCCTGAGGTAATTGATACAGTCAACGCTATTTTTGGAGAGGTGATGAAAGGCTACGACGATAACGCGGCACTTCACTATCCAGCGACATTCGAGAAGTACGAAGGTGGCACTACAGCACTGAGAGTTGTTAACAACGCTAGCTATTCAGACAGCGACGAGCTGGGCGAAGCTGAGTTTAAGGCAATCGCAGATGAAATCAAAGCCCACCTGGGAACTGATGTCTACGACGTGCCGGCGCAAAAAACTCGCAAGGTTTCCTATCGCGACATTCCAGTCCTCACAAGAGGCAATCCTATGATGGCAAGCCTTGAGCGTTACCTTAATAATGAAGGCATTCCTGCCTTCGGCAATTCAAGTGATGGATATTTCGAGACCGTTGAGCTTCAGGTATTCCTGAACATGCTCAGGGTCATTAACAATACAAGACAGGACATTCCCCTGATTTCAGTTATGAGGTCGGTGGCATTCGGATTCACTGCCCGCCAGATGGCCCAGATACGTATTCAGTATAAGGAAGGAAGTTTCTAATCAGCGGCAAAGAACTACGCAGAAGCAGGAGACGACGAAGTCCTCCGCCAGAAGGTGGCTGACATGTTCGCCACTATCGACTATTGGAAGAAGCTTAAGCTCTCTGTATCCCTTGAGGAACTGATTCGTACGCTCCTTGAGGAGACCGGCTACTACGATTATTGCAGCGGTCTTCCAGTTGGTAAGCAAAGGGCGTCAAACCTGCGTCTTCTCCTTGAGAAGGCTGCCGACTTCGAGCGCACCAACTACACAGGCCTTCACGGCTTCCTGGGATACGTTGACGCAATGATCGAGCGTGACGTTAAGGTGGGCGAGGCTAAGGCCATCGGCGAAAGCGAAGACGTGGTTCGCCTCATGACCATCCACGGATCCAAAGGCCTTGAGTTCCCAATCGTTATCCTGGCCGGCATGGGCAAGAAGATGACCGGCAATAATAGCAAAGGCTCCATCGACTTCCACAAGGATTACGCCCTGGCTATTCCTTTTGTTAATAAAGAAGAAGCATGGCACAGGAAGACCCTTTTGCAAAGGGCTATCGTAGCGCGCAAAAGAGAAGAAAGTATAGATGAAGAAATTCGTATCCTTTATGTAGCGCTAACGCGTGCTAAGGATAAGCTGATTCTCATGGGTTCCTGCAGGGATATCGAGAAACTGCCGACAGACGTTCCTAAGATGACTTCATATCTTAATGTTGTTTTCCCACTTATCAGCGATAAGTGCGACTTCAAGATTATCGAATCCCAAGGGGATTACGACGGTGACGTTGAACGTGTCGATGGCAACGATCCTCTGGAGCTTATGGAAATCGCTAGAAGCGGCAGGGACGAAGATGCTATCGCCCAGATCGATAAGCGCCTCAGCTATGTTTATCCATACGACGACAACAACGTTCGTTCCAAGTATTCAGTTAGCCAGCTGAACCACCTGGAGATCGACCGTCAGCCGGTAATGTTAAACAAGTCACTCTTCTCAGAGAAGAAGCGTGAGCTTACTGCGGCTGAGATCGGTACAGCCATGCATGCTGTTATGGAGCGAATGGACTTCGCTCGAGGTCTTGCCGAAGGTATTGACTACATTCGCGAGAAAGCTGACGAGATGCTGACAGCTGGTCAGCTCACAGCTGAGGAGCGTGCAGCTCTTAACGAAGAGAACATCGCTGCTTTCTTTAAGACTGACATTGGACGCCGTGCGGCTACAGCGGCGGACTTACATAAGGAGCGCGAGTTTATTTTGCTTACCGATGTTGAAGGCACGGAAGCAATCGTACAAGGTATCATTGACTGCTATTTCGTAGAGGACGACGGCATCGTTCTTATCGACTACAAGAACAGCTACATGGGTGGAGACACCACTGAAGAGGTGATCCGCCAGCGCTACGAAAAGCAGATTCTACTCTATAAGGAAGCCCTGGAAGGGGCTACTGGCCTGCCTGTTAAGGAGTCTTATCTTTATCTGTTTAATCTCCAAAACTTCACACAAATAACATAAATAAAATATCCAAAACATGTTGACTATATACCCCGCAAGGGGTATATTTAGTATGAAGTTAGCACTCGAGGTTGCTGAGTGCTAACAACGGGAGGCCGATATGGAATTAAGTGAAAGAAAACTGAAGATATTACAGGCCATCATTTATGACTTTGTTAAGACTGCTGAGCCAGTAGGTTCAAGAACACTCAGCAAGAACTACGATCTGGGTATCAGTCCTGCGACTATCAGAAACGAAATGTCTGATCTGGAGGACATGGGATACTTGAGTCATCCGCATACATCATCCGGTAGAATTCCATCGGAGAAGGCTTACAGATTATATGTAGACCAGATGATGGATAAGCGTGAGCTGACAGATATGCAGAAGAATGCAATTACTGCTAGACTTCACAGCAACGTTACCGAGATTGAGAACCTTGTGGAGAGGGCAGCACAGATCCTGTCAGAGATGACTAATCTGACAGCATTCGCCATGACTCCTCGTCGTGACGAAGATGTGCTCAGCTATGTTAATCTTCTCCCAGTAGATGAGAAGACAGTAGTCCTGATGATCGTATCACAGAGCGGCAAGGTTTCTAACACAGCGCTTAGACTGCGCAAGCCTGTAACTCAGGAAACATTAAACTTCCTGAGCAAACACATGACATATAACTACAAGGGCAAGACAATCAGTGAAGCCCTGACTCTCGATATTATCGAGACTGTTAAGGAAGACGCCGAATCCATGGCAATGTACGAAGAGACAGTAGTTCCTAGTTTCGTTAAGACACTGGAAGATATGCTCAACGTCAACCTTTACATGGATGGTTACACTAATATATTCTCACTTCCTGAGTATAACGACATGGACAAGGCGAGAACGTTTATTGAGATGATCAACCGTAAGGAAGAGTTCACTCAGAAGCTGATCGGCAGAGACGATGGCGTTATCGTAACAATAGGAAATGAGAACCAGGATGAGTCAATGTCAGACTACAGCCTGGTAACAGCTACTTACCACGTCAACGGCAAGCAGGTAGGTAAGATTGGTGTTATCGGACCAACAAGAATGAAGTACAGTGAAGTAACATCTGTTATGGAATTCCTCACAGATAACATCTCTCAGGCATTTAAATTAACGGAAGGAGACGATGATGAGTAACGTTAACGAAGATATTAAGGCTAAAGCACCTCAGCAGGAGCCGTGCGATGCTGAAGATATGAAGGAAGAAGAAACTCAGGCTGAGGCTGGCGAAGGCGCTGCAGAGCAGACTGCTGAAGAACAGGAAGCACAGGCTGAGGAAACTTCCAAGCCCGCTGAAGAAGTCAAGGAAGAGCCTAAGGAAGATGAGAGCGTTCGCTACATGAGACTGATGGCTGATTTCCAGAATTACAAGAAGAGGGTTGAGAAGGAGAAGACAGATTTATATCAGTATGCTAACGAGAAGATCGCAGGCGACTTACTTGGAGTTGTTGACAACTTCGAGAGAGCTCTGGCTCAGGAAACAGCGGATGCGGCATTCAAGGAAGGCATGGAGCTGATATTTAAACAGCTATGCGATGTGTTTGAGAAATCAGGCATTGCTGAGATTAACGCCCTGGGTGAGGACTTCGATCCGAACTTCCACAATGCAGTAATGACAGAGGATACAGACGAATACGAGAGCGGCAAAGTATCAGGCGTTCTGCAGAAGGGCTACACATTAAACGGTAAAGTAATCAGACCTGCAATGGTTAAGGTCGTTGGTTAAATAAATTAAGATTAATAATCCATAGGAGGACAAAAATGGGTAAAGTAATAGGAATCGATTTAGGTACAACAAACTCTTGCGTAGCAGTACTGGAAGGTGGCGAACCTACAGTTATCACTAACGCAGAAGGTAACAGAACAACTCCATCAGTAGTTGGTTTCGCTAAGAACGGCGAGAGACTGGTTGGTGAAACTGCTAAGAGACAGGCAATCACTAATCCAGAGAGAACAATCGCATCAATTAAGAGATATATGGGTACAGATCACACTGTAGAGATCGATGGCAAGAAGTACACTCCACAGGACATTTCAGCTATTATCCTGGGCAAGCTTAAGGCAGACGCTGAAGCTTATCTTGGTGAGAAGGTAACTGAAGCTGTAATCACAGTTCCTGCATACTTCACAGACAGCCAGAAGCAGGCTACTAAGGATGCTGGTAAGATCGCTGGTCTCGACGTTAAGAGAATCATCAACGAACCTACAGCTGCATCACTGGCATATGGCCTTGATAAGGACGATACATCACAGAAGATTCTGATCTACGACCTGGGTGGTGGTACATTCGACGTATCAATCCTGGAACTGGGCGACGGTGTATTCGAAGTACTGGCAACTAGCGGTAACAATAAGCTGGGCGGCGATGACTTCGACGAAGCAGTTCTCAACTACCTGGCGAACACATTCGCACAGGAAAACGGCGTAGACCTTAGAGCTGACAAGATGGCTCTTCAGAGACTGAAGGAAGCTGCTGAGAAGGCTAAGAAGGAACTGTCAAGTGCACAGACAACTAACGTTAACCTGCCATTCATCACAGTTAACGAGAACGGCCCTCTGCACATGAACATCGACCTTACAAGAGCTAAGTTCGATCAGCTGACTGCTGACCTGGTACAGAAGACAATCAAGCCACTGAAGAAGGCTATGGCAGATGCTGGCCTCAGCAACAGCGACCTGAACAAGGTTATCCTGGTTGGTGGTTCAACAAGAATTCCTGCAGTACAGGATGCTGTTAAGAACATCACTGGTAAGGAACCATTCAAGGGCATCAACCCTGATGAATGCGTAGCAATCGGTGCTTCAATTCAGGCTGGCGTACTGACAGGTGAAGTAAACGACGTTCTTCTTCTTGACGTAACTCCACTGTCACTGTCAATCGAAACACTGGGTGGCGTAGCTACTAAGCTGATCGAAAGAAATACAACTATCCCTACTAAGAAGAGCCAGGTATTCTCAACTGCAGCTGACAACCAGAGCGCTGTAGACATTCACGTAATGCAGGGTGAAAGAGAAATGGCTGCTGGCAACATCACTCTCGGCAGATTCCAGCTGACTGGTATTCCTGCTGCTCCACGTGGTGTTCCACAGATCGAAGTTACATTCGACATCGACGCTAACGGTATCGTTAACGTAAGCGCTAAGGACCTTGGCACTGGTAAGGAACAGAGCATCACAATCACTTCATCAACTAAGCTGAGCGATGATGAAATCAACGCTAAGGTTAAGGAAGCTGAACAGTATGCTGAAGAAGATAAGAAGCGTAAAGAAGAAGTTGAAGTTAAGAACCAGGCTGAAACTCTGATTTACGAAACTGATAAGAACCTGAAGGAAATCGAATCTGTTATTTCAGAAGAAGAGAAGACTGACATCGTAGCGGCTAAGGAAGCTCTCCAGTCAGCTCTCAACGCTGGTAACATCGATGACATCAAGGCTAAGACTGAAGCTCTCACTGAGAAGTATCACCTGACCTCAACTAAGCTGTACCAGCAGGCACAGGCAGCTCAGGGCGCAGGCGCTGGTCCTGACATGAGCGGCATGGGCGGCATGGGTAACATGGGGGGCATGGGTGCTAACCCTGGCGCTGGCGCTGGCCCACAGGCAGGTCCTGCAGGCGACAACGTTGTTGATGCTGACTTCGAAGTAGTAGACGACGACAAATAAGAATAAAGGACGTTAGACCAAATGGCAGACAAGAGAGATTACTATGAAGTCTTAGGGCTGCAGAAGGGTGCGAGCGACGAGGAGATTAAGAAGGCCTTCCGTAAACTGGCTATGAAGTATCATCCGGACAGAAATCCTGATGATAAGGAAGCTGAAGAGAAGTTTAAGGAGATTAACGAAGCTTACGCTATTCTGTCTGACCCGGACAAAAAAGATAAATACGACAGATTCGGACATGCAGGCGTAGATCCTAACGCAGGATTTGGCGGCGGCGGATTCGGTGGCTTCGGCGGTTTCGAGGACATCTTCGACATGTTCGGTGGCTTCGGCGGTTTCGGCGGAGGCGGCGGCAGAAGAAGAAACGGCCCACGCAAGGGTAATGATATCCAGAAGTCAATGACTATCGATTTCGAAGAAGCTGCTTTCGGCACTAAGAAGGAAGTCAAGCTGACTAAGTACTGTAAGTGCGGCACTTGTTCAGGTACTGGAGCTGCTCCAGGAACTTCCAAGAAGACATGCTCACGCTGCGGTGGTAGCGGTGAAGTCAGAACTGCACAGAGAACTCCTCTTGGTACTTTCCAGAGTGTTAGTCCATGTCCTGACTGCGGCGGTACTGGCGAAGTTAACGAAACTCCATGTTCAGATTGTGGCGGCACTGGAAGAGTTCAGGATACTGTTAAGATCAGCATCAACATTCCTGCTGGTGTAGATACAGATTCTGTAATTCCTATCAGAGGACAGGGCGAACCTGGCATCAACGGTGGTCCAGACGGCGACCTGTACATCGTTCTTAACGTAAGACCTCACAAGCTCTTCGAGAGACGTGGACAGGACCTGTGGCTTGAGATTCCAATCAGCTTCAACCAGGCAGCACTGGGTGATGACTTAGTAATCCCAACTCTTGAAGAGAAGGTTTCATATAAGATTCCAGCTGGTACTCAGCCAGGAACTGTATTCAGACTCAAGGGCAAGGGTATTAAGCACGTTAGAAACAACCGCAAGGGCGATCTGTACGTTAAGGTTAATCTGGAAGTTCCAACTAAGCTTAACTCCAAGCAGAAGAAGGCTATCGAAGCTATGGGCAAGGAAGTTGGCGTAGAGTGCTACCAGAAGAAGTCAAGCTGGAAGGATACTATTAAGGATTTCTTCTCATAAACTTCAAACAAAGTTAAAGATTATTGAGGCGTTACGTTACGTAGCGCCTTCTTTTTATGGTAAAATAGGAGTAAGATGCGGAGTTGTACGCATTAGATAATTTGCCGTTTTTCGCGGTATTAACGGAGGCAGAAATGAAATACACAGAATTAAAAGTTTATGGCTCAAGTGCCGGTCTTGAACTTGTAACTGCGATTATGTTAAATCACGGTATCGACTACATCTCAGTTGATGACCCAGATGATTTTGATGAAATTCTCAACAAGAAGCATGAATACGGTTGGGATTATATAGATGATGAACTTAAGGACAGCCTGGATAGAGAACCAGTTCTTAGCGTATATTTCCAGGATGAGGAGCCAGCTCCATCTGATAGTACAGTAGAAATTACTTATGATTTCTCAAGTACTGAAGGCGTTGGCACTGCTCCAGATATGGAAGCAATCCTTGCTGATATCGAAGAACTGAAGGAAATGGTAGCATCAGGCGC
>JAGHTQ010000129.1 GCA_018065295.1 Candidatus Colimonas fimequi
CATTAAGGGCTCTGAACTAACAGACCAGCTCATAGCCGACGCCGTGGCTATGGCTGGCTATGACCCAGAGGCCATCTCAGTAAGCCGTGAAGACAGTGGCAAGCCGGTCGTATTTGTGGCAGGGGATGAGATACACGTTTCTTGCAGTCACAGCCTTGACTCCTTTGCTTGTGTTGTGGCCGCAAGCAACTGCGGTGTGGATATTCAGGAGCCTAAGAAGATTAAGATTTGGGATATTGCACGGAGATACTTCACTGACGAAGAACAGGAATACGTGGGTGAACATGGACTTGAGGGGTTTTATAAAATTTGGACTCGAAGAGAAGCGTACGCTAAGTATACGGGTGTAGGCTTAAGACAGGTAATGTCTGATGTTTCCGTATTGAACCGTGATGACGTTACTTTCGAAGATTCAGTACTGGATAATGGTATGTACTGTTCAATTTGTTATTAACTAGAAGGTGAATTATGGACAAGAATAATACAAATATTGCATATCTTGGCGGCGCGTTCTTCTCAGTGCTCGTTGGCTTCTCATTTCTTGGAATCAAGGTGAGCCAGGTATATGCGACAAGTTTAAATATCCTTTGCTATAGATACGACTTCGCATTCATTGCATGTCTGATTCTTATTGCACTGGGAGTATATAAGTTTAATATCAAGGGCAGACCTAAGAAGAATCTGTTCTGGACAGCCATATTTTATGTGCTCTTCATGACATTTCAGGTAATCGGCCTTGTTTTCGCAACATCAGTTGAAGGCGCAATTTTCTTCGCGATTGTTCCGATTATCGTTAAGATCATTGCTTCAATTGTTCTTAAAGAAAGATCCACATGGTACGAGAATATATTCGTATCAATGTCAGTACTGTCAATTATTCTGCTGATCGTACTGGGCGCTGATTCAATATCAATGAATCCGATTTGCGTTGTACTTATGCTGCTTTCAAGTACATGCATGGCCATTAATAACGTACTTATGCGATATGTTCGCAAGGACTATAATCCGGCAGAAATTACAATTGCAATTTCTTTCTTAGGATTCATTGCTTTTAATGCAGCATCTATCGTTATCGGTGTATACAATGGCAACTTCATTGAGAGTTACTTCCAGCCTTTAACTCACCCTAACGTACTTATCGCCAACATTTACCTTGGCGTTGGATGCATTCTCTTATCAGCACAGTTAATGAGTTATCTCCAGAGCAAGATGGCAGCAGTTAAGGCAAGTGTATTCGGTAACGTATCAACACTTATATCAATTCTTGCAGGAGTATTTATTCTTGGCGAGCCACTTCACTGGTATCACATCATGTGTACAGTGCTGATTATCGTTGGCGTAGTTGGCCTTAACTTCACAGGCAAGATTATAGAGAGGATAAATGAACGCAATAGATAGAGCTATGTCATATCTTAACGTGAGAGCTCGCAGCTGCAAGGAGATTGAGAGGTATCTTACGGATAAGGGATATGAAGAAAACGAGATAAAAGAGGCTGTGCAGCAGCTCTTAGAATATAAATATCTGGACGACGCTAATTTCGCCCGTATTTACATCCAGTACGGTTTCGATAAGGGCAGAGGTTCTGTTCGCATCAAGCAGGAGTTGCTTAGCAAAGGTGTGGCCGATGACGTCATCGAAGACGCCTTCTACCAGCTTGAAGACGAAGGGGAAATACCTGATCAATTTCAGCTTGCCCTGAAGATCGGAAGAGACGTGGTAAGGGATGTAGACGTGAGTTCTTTGGACTATAGGGAGAAGAAGAAACTGGAGGCGAAGGTGGGCAGACGCCTTGCGTCTAGAGGATTTTCCACAGATATTGTATATCGTGTTATCAAAGAAGTTTGTTTGTAGTATAATAAACTAAGTATTTGTAATGATAAGGAGATAACTATGGCAGCAAATGAAGTTAATAAGAAACTGGTTGATATAGTTGAGAAGTTTTATGAAGACGTTGTTGATGATTTCAAGGAAGCAGAAGGTATCATCATTAACGAGAGTAAGTTTACAAGCATCTTCAAGAAGAAGAATCACGATAGAAACATTAAGAAGCTTCGTTCCTGCAAGAAGAAGTGTATCGTGCTCCCAGTTGAAACAATTAAGCTGGAAGCAGGAGATGATGTAGGCCAGGAAGTAATGAAGAATCTTGAGAGAACAAGATTCGCATTCAACGCACTTTGTGATGCTCATATTCAGCTGCAGCTGTCACTTCAGAAGAAGTCAGACGGCGAGAAGGTTGGCTACGGCGAATATAAGGAAATTTACAACAGAGTTAACAAGTGCAGAACTGATCTCAACAGTCAGCTTCACGAACTGGATATCATCTATACTGATTATACTTACGATGAAGATGAAGATCCATATGAATTTCTTTAGGAGAACAGTATGAGTTTATACGCCATTGGCGATTTACATCTGTCTCTATCTGAAGACGTGGATAAGCCTATGGATGCCTTCGGTCCATTATGGGATAACCATATTGCCAGACTGGAAGCTAACTGGCGTGAGATGATTACTGACGAAGATACTGTTATTATCCCTGGTGATATTTCATGGGGACTTAAGTTCAGCGAGGCTGAGCCGGATCTTCAGTGGATTGATTCTCTGCCAGGCAAGAAAGTTATTTTTAAAGGCAACCACGACCTTTGGTGGGCAGGTATCAATAGATTAAACACTTTATATGACTCAATCACATTTGTTCAGAACAAGGCCTATTACGCAGAGGGCGTTTATTTCTGCGGTACAAGAGGCTGGACAACTCCTGACAGTGATGAGTTTAAGGAAGAGGATGAGAAGATTTACAAGAGAGAACTTCTGAGACTTCAGGCTTCACTTGATGATGCGGTAGCTCAGATGGAGGAGCGTCCGGGTAAGATTATGGGTGTTCTTCATTTCCCGCCAGTTGTTAAGGTTCTTTCATTCTCAGGATTCCAGCAGCTTTTCGCCGACTACGGCGTTGAAGAAGTTATTTACGGCCATGTTCACGGTGAAGATGGCTTCAGAAATACAATAAAAGGCAATTATCATGGTGTAAATTACAGTCTTGTATCTTGTGATTATTTAAGATGCAGACCGATTCAGATTGGATAGAGGTAGAACTATGATAAAACGAGTAGCAATTATAGTACTTGATAGTTTAGGAGTGGGAGCATTACCAGATGCTTCCGCTTATGGTGATACAGGTGCAGATACATTAGGTCATATTCTGGATAACTATCCACTGAATATGCCTAATATGATTAAACTTGGTATGGGAAACATTAGAGAGGCGGCTTCGGGTAGATTAAGAACAGATAATCCTGAAGGCGCTTTCGGTCGTTTCGGAGAGAAATCCAGAGGCAAGGATACAATAACTGGTCACTGGGAAATCGCAGGTCTTCACACCGAAGTACCATTTAAGACATATCCAGATGGTTTCCCTCAGGAACTGATGGATGAGTTTGTTAGAAGAACTGGACGCGGATATATCGGCAATTATCCAGCATCAGGCACAGTTATCATTGAAGAACTTGGTGCGGAGCACGAAGAAACCGGTAAGGTTATTGTATATACCTCGTCAGATAGCGTGTTCCAGATTGCAGCCAATATCGACGTAGTTCCACTGGAGGAGCTGTATAGCATTTGCGAAATTGCTAGAGAGCTTCTGGTTGGCGAATACGCATGCGGCAGAGTAATTGCACGTCCATATAGAATAATCGACGGTAAGCGCACGAGAACGTCTGATAGACATGACTATGCTGTATCACCGCCTGAGGATACTTTGCTTGATATTATCAAGGAGTACGGCAAACCTGTATATTGCATTGGCAAAATTAGCGACATTTTCAATGGTCACGGGGTGACTACATCCGTTCATATTGACAGCAACGACGATGGTATCACTAAGACTATTGAGGCCCTCAATCAGGATTTCGAAGGCCTGATTTTCACAAATCTGGTTGACTTCGATTCACTCTATGGACATAGACGAGATCCTGAAGGCTACGGCAGAGCTATCGATGCATTTGACGCCAGACTTCCTGAAATTCTTGCAGCAATGAACGACGACGATCTCCTTATCATGTGCTCTGATCACGGCAATGACCCGGTTCATGCTGGAACAGATCATACACGCGAGTACATATTCGGCCTTATTGCTGGTAAACAGGTTAAGGCAGGAACTGATCTTGGCACTAGAGAGACTTTCGCAGATATCGGCGCGACAGTTGCTGATATTCTGACAGACGGTAATAAAACAACTTCCCACGGCATTAGCTTCAAGGAGGAAATTATATGAATACCATAGATATCATTACTAAGAAGCGTAATGGCGGCGTTCTTACAACTGAAGAAATCGAATATCTCATTAACGGATACACTGCTGGTGATATTCCGGATTATCAGATGTCATCATTTCTCATGGCTGTATATTTCAAAGGCATGACTAAGGAAGAGACAGTTACTCTTACTCGTGTCATGAGAGATTCTGGGGATATCGTTGACCTAAGTGATATCAAAGGCATTAAGGTTGATAAGCACAGCAGCGGCGGCGTTGGTGATAAGACTACACTTATTGTTGCACCTATTGCTGCAGCTTGCGGAGTTCCAATCGCTAAGATGAGCGGCCGCGGCCTGGGATTCACAGGCGGTACTGTGGATAAGCTTGAGAGTATCCCTGGATATAAGACATCCATAGAACGCGAGGATTTCGTTAATCAGGTTAATAATAAGGGTATTGCGGTAATTGGTCAGACTGGCCATATTGCGCCCGCAGACAAGAAAATATACGCTCTCAGAGACGTTACAGCTACAGTTGAGAACCTGAGTCTCATCACGTCTAGCATTATGAGCAAAAAACTGGCAGCTGGTTCCGATGCCATCGTTCTGGACGTTAAGTTCGGTCACGGAGCATTCATGAAGAATGTGAAGGATGCTTCAAGACTTGCGTCACTTATGTGCGAAATCGGCAACGCCAGTGGCAAGAAGACAATGGCGGCAATTACAGATATGAATCAGCCTCTTGGCTGCGCCGTTGGTAACTCAAACGAAGTTATCGAAGCCATCGAGACTCTCAAGGGCAAGGGCCCTAAGGACATTACCAAGCTTTCTATTGAACTTGCGGCAATGATGATTTACGCAGGAGAGAAGGCTGATAGTCTTGAAGAAGGCCGTATTTTTGCAAAGGAAGCAATTAAGAGCGGCAAGGCCCTTGATAAGCTGCGCGACCTAATCGAAGGCCAGGGCGGCAATCCTGCCGTTATCGACGATTATTCACTTTTCCCACAGTGCAGTAATGTGGTTACTTATGCGGCTGAAGAGGTTGGATACGTTAAGAGTATCGACGCCATGATCGTGGGTCTTGTTTCTCAGCATTCAGGTGCTGGTAGAGAACGCAAGGAAGACGATATCGACATGGGCGCAGGAGTGTTCCTCAGAAAGAAAGTAGGAGATAAGGTTGCTGCTGGCGACGTTATCTTTGAAATACACACTAATAAAGATAATGCTGAATCTCTGATTGAAGAGATTAAATCTGCTGTTGTAATAAGCAAAGAGCCTGTTAGAACACAGAAATTAGTAAGGAGATACTTTATATGAGGAAACTAGCTCTATTATTCGCGTTCGTTATGGTTATGGCGTTAACGTTCACATCATGTGGCCAGAGCGCGCCTGCACAGGAAGAAGATCTGCCAACCGAAATTGCAATGATCATCGATGGCGAAACCGTTAATGACGGTTCGTTTAACCAGGTAACATGGGAGAGCATCAAGAAGTATTGCAGCGAGAAGAATATCGGATGTTCATACTACGATGCACAGAAGCCAACAAAGGATGTTTACCTTGAAGCAATTGATCACGCTGTAGAAGACGGTAATAAACTTATCGTTATGTCTGGCGTGCAGTTCGAAGAAACTGTCTTCGAAGCTCAGGCTAAGTATGAGGATACTTATTTCCTTCTGATTGATGGACTTCCTCATGATAGCAATGACAATTATGAAGCTGGCTCAAATACTATCGGTGTTCTCTTCTCAGAAGAAGAAGCTGGATACCTGGCTGGTTTCGCAGCAGTTGCTGATGGATACAAGAATATTGGTTTCATGGGTGGTATGGAAGTTCCTTCTGTTCAGAGATACGGATATGGATTCGTACAGGGAGCATCTGATGCTGCTGATCAGTTAAATGTTGACGTTAAGGTTCAGTATGCTTATTCTGGAACATTCAGCGCTGATGAGAACGTACAGAATGACGTAGAAGAATGGTACAAGAACGGTACAGAAGTAGTATTCGCATGTGGCGGTAATATGAATAGGTCTGTTATTGCAGCTGCTGAGAACCACCACGGCAAGGTTATTGGTGTTGATACTGACCAGAGTGGTCTGTCAGAAACAATAATTACTTCTGCTGAGAAGAACCTGGGCGAGGCTGTAGAGAATGTTCTTAAGAACTATGCTCGTGGAAGCTTTGGCGGTGGGTCAGCCTTTAATTACGGCGCTCGTAATGATGGCGTAGCATTAGAAATGGTCAATGCAAGATTTAATACTTTCTCAGGCGATCAGTACGATCAGGTACTGAGTAAGCTTAAGGAAGGCGATATTAAACTTAAGAAGGATACTGATGTAGAATCAGTTAAGGAGCTTGCTGGTAAGCATGTTAAATTACAATAATACGATATTACTTGAGAGGGGATGAGTAACATGTGCCGAGTGACTCAGTACGTATTAGAATACAGGGTAAAACAGACACAAGTACAGAGACTACTTCCTAAAAGCTTTCATTCATCAAGAGGCATACTTAGACTCAAGATGGAGATAATGAATAATGTTCCCTGGCTAGAGGGTCGCGATTGTGTTCGTATTGAATTCAACACTCCCGTTAGCCACGATGATAAACGAGGTTGGTTTAACCTGGTAACCTGGGAGAACTGTTTCGTTGCAGATTCACCTGCTAGAGACATTCCTGTTAATACTGCAGTTAGAGCTGTAGTAAGTTTCATGAAGGGTGAAGAAGGCGCATCATTTAGCGTATGGAACGAGAAGGACGATGCACCATTTCTCAGCGCTCGTTTTGACAAGACTGGTGATATAGGTCAGCCGCCAATTGATCCAGATGATGAAGGAACATTTTATTATTCAAAAATTAACGGTAAGATTACATGCTATTTCAAGCCTGTTGAAATAATCAATGACAACAAGGAGATTTGTGATACCATTTTCAGATGGGATAATGTACTTGCTGCTTCAGCACCTAAGAAATACAGACATGTTCCAATGATTTGCACTATTAATGCTGAAGAAATGCTGGATAGTTATTGCGTTAAGTTCACAAGAACTGTTCCAGAAGACCGTTACGAGAAGATAATGGGCGAATAATTAGACATAACATAATAAATTCAGGCCGCATCTATGAAGGTGCGGCTGTTTTTTTGTTCAAAATTCATAATTTTACAATTCACCAAAAACTTACGAAATATTTACAAAAAACGAATTTGACAAAATGGCTACAAACGTTGACATTTCAACGTTTGTGAGGTATAATTAATTATAAATATGTACGAAAAATCGTGATAAAATCATTAAAAATAGAAGTTTACGAGGGGAAGATTATGTTAACAACGAAAAATTCGGTTTTTAAGAAGTTTATCTGCCATCTGACGATTGTGGTCATGTTATTCACAGCGTTCAGCTTCATGACAGTTACCCAGGCTGACGAAGCACTGGCATACAACAAAGTGTGTAAAATCAAGGCTTCTAAGCTTGTTGTACGTAAGGGAGCAGGCAACAGTTACAAGTCAATAGGCACCCTTAAGAAGGGTACATATAAGCTGATCCTTAGCAGCAAGAAAGATAAGAAAGGGGTCACTTGGTACAGGGTTTACAAGGGTAGTAAAAAAGGCTATATAAATAGCAAATACGTTAACATAATGTCGTTATCGTCTACTAAGCTTACGGGCAAGAAGGCCACTGTAAACGTATCTTCAGGCTCATTAATCGTACGAAAAGGCCCTGGAACAATCTACGGTAAGCTGGGAACTGTTAAAAAAGGCAAGGTTTATACGGTAAAAACTAAGACTAAGGACGTATATGGTAACTACTGGTACAGCTTCACTTATAACGGCAAGACTGCATATGCATCATCAAAGTACATGAAGCTGAATTCTACATCATCAGCATCCACAACCACAACGTCCACAACAACTCAGCCAACAACTAAACCTGCTACAACGACAACAACTACAACTCCGGCAGCAGGGGCTACAACGCCAACAACTGTTCCATCAACAGAAATTAAGTTTACAGTTACTAAGGTGTCAATGTATGGCAAGGTCAATGTATCATCAGGTAACCTGAACATTCGTAAGGGTCCATCAACAGCATTCGAATCTGTAGGACTTCTTGCTAAGAATACAGCATTTACTATTACAGGTAAGACTACAGTTAATGATGTGGTATGGTATCAGTTAGACTTCGCAGGTATCACTGGATACGCATGCGGCACTTATGTTGTGACATCAACATCAAAGCCAACTGGCGTTACTATCTATGACGGGTCTAAGACAATGGCTGCACGTAAGGCGGCTTGTGACTGGGCGGTTAAGATTGCTAACGATAATACTTTCCACTATGGAGAAACTAAATGGGCACACCACAACGGTTGTTACTTCTGTGGCACTAACACAAGTACTGGCAGTGCCAAGCTGAAGGACGGTGCAACTAAGGCCCAGGCTGAGAAGACTTACTGCTGCAATCCATTCGTAACTGCAGCATATTGTCACGGAGCTGGAGCTAAAGAAGTTAATTGTAAGGATAGTAGTATGAGATTCGGTCTTGCTAACGACTCAAACAAGATCTTCACTTTATCCGATAGCTGGGTTAAGGTAACTAAGACATCAACATCAGATCTTCTGGCAGGCGACATTCTCATGACTCCATCACACTGCATGCTCTACATTGGAGATGGTAAAATTGCTCATGCAGGTCACCACGATAATGGTGTTAAGAATGACTATTGGAATGATTCAATTTCAGTAGAGAAACTTCCAGCATCACAGTGGTCAAGAACATCTAAGATTTACAGATACATTGGAGTAGGTAAGTATTAATTCATAGAAGGAGAGTTATATGTCATCTAACAGCAGGACGACATTTCAAAATTTAATAACTCATATGCTGATTATTCTCATGATAGTGAGTACATTCGGAGTATTCACTATCATGAACACGGAGCCTGCTTCGGCCATGGATAAGGTCGTTAAGATTACTGGATCTTCACTTAACGTCAGGTCGAATGCAGGCACTTCCTATAAGAAAGTAGGAACTGTGAAGAAGGGTGAGTACAAGATCGTTCTTGGAAGCAAGAAGGACTCTAAGAAGGTTGTATGGTACAAGATAACAGTTGGTAAGAAGACTGGTTATGTAAGTTCCAAGTACACTAAGGCGGTATCATTTAGCGTTACAAGTCTTAGCGGCAAGACAGGAACTGTTAAGGTATCAAGCGGAACGCTTACATCAAGAAGCGGCCCAGGAACAATCTTTGCGAAAGTAGCATCCCTTAAGAACGGCAAGAAGGTAACGGTAACTGGCAAGGTCAAGGACGTATCTGGAACTTACTGGTACAGATATAAGCTTAACGGGGTGACTGGCTATGTATCATCTAAGTACATGACACTTAGCAATACAGCGACTACAGACACTACAACAGCAACTAAGCCGTCATCAACTGAAACACCTGATGCAGGTGCGACTACATCTACTACTAAGCCATCAACAAGTAATACGACAACAACAGCGACTACTACGACTACAACAAGCGGTAGCAGTTCATCAACTACTAAATTTACAATCGGTACCGTAAGTACATCATCAAGTTCACTTAACGTAAGAACTGGAGCCGGTACAAGTTACAGCATTCTGGGTACTCTTGCTAACGGAGCAGTAATTACTATCACAGGTTCAGCCAAGTCGACAACAGGGGAGACATGGTATAAATACGCATATAGCAGCTCCAAGACTGGTTATGTATGCTCAACATATATCAAGACATCAACAGTAAGCACTGACGATGATTTCGAAGCGTACATGACTAAGCAGGGCTTCCCAGAGAGCTACAAGGCTGGCCTTAGAGCTCTTCATGCAGCTCATCCTAAATGGACATTCAAGGCAGTTAATGTCGGATGTTCATGGACAACAGCTCTAAATGCAGAGACTAAGAACGTAGGTACTAATCTGGTATCACCGTCACTGCCATCATCATATAGATCAACAGCAAGTGGCGCATATAATTCTAAGACCAAGACATGGACTAAATTTGACGGCAGCTGGTACGCAGCAAGTCCTAAGGTAGTTGCTTACTACATGGACCCAAGAAACTTCCTCAATGAGAACGGGGTATATCAGTTCATGACACATCAGTACGACGCTTCATCACAGAACGTGAATACTGTTAAGGCTGTTGTTAAGGGCTCATTCATGGAGACTCGCAAGACAGGAAATGCTACTTATAGCGACTATGCATCACTTATCAATTACACTGGTAAGGTTGTAGGCGTTAACCCTAACGTAATTGCTGCAATGATCGTGCAGGAACAAGGCGTTAAGGGAACAAGCGGTCTTATCTCCGGTACATATTCCGGTTACAAGGGTTATTACAACTTCTTTAATATCGGTGCATATACAACTTCAACAATGTCTGCAGTACAGAGAGGCCTCTGGTACGCTAAGCAGTCAGGAAGTTACGAAAGACCTTGGAGCACTGTATATAAGTCAATTAAGGGCGGAGCATTGTTCTACGGAACAAACTACGTTAACAAGAAACAAGACACATATTATTACAAGAAGTTCAACGTTAAGAACGGCACTTCAGCAATAGCAACACATCAGTACATGACTAACGTAAGTGCAGCAGCATCTGAAGGTAAACTCCTCAAGGCAGCCTTCTCTTCAAACTCAAGCTACGCTGCAATCATTGAGATTCCAATATACTCAAGCATGCCTGCTGATGCATGTCCATTACCATAAGCGAGGTGAAATAAGTGTTCAAAGTATTAAGACACATCGTGAGAATATTAGCATTAGTAGCTATTATAATAACAATCGGCCCAATGTCTGCTCTTCAGGCAGACGCGGGTTCCGTTATCAACATCGACACTAAAACATCAGTGAACGTTGGCGACACATTCACAGTAACTGTTTCGTTCAAAGGTAACGACGTAGGTCGTGTCGACGGACAGATGACTTACGACTCATCAGTCGTAAGCTACATATCAGGCGGCTCGAGCAAAGGTGACTCGGGTTACGTTCAGCTGAGTGACGCAGGAACTGGCGAACCAATTAAGTTCAACCTTAAGTTTAAGGCCGTCGGCCCTGGTTCATCAAAGATGGCCGTTTCTACAAACGGCATCTATAACTTTGACGAGGAGTTTATCGATGCTCCCGCAAGTTCTAAGTCAGTGACAGTTAATGGCGAAGCCGAAGAAACAACTGAGGCCACAGAAGAGACAGAAGCCATAGAAGAAACTGACGTTACTGTTGTCACAGACCCAGTAGTTCCAGAAGAAGAGGAAGACAGCTTCCTTAACGTTCTCGGCAATCCACTCTACATGATTTTCGCACTGGCGGCTGGGGTAATTCTGATCATGCTTATAGTTATGATTCTTGTAAGCAAAAATAACAAGAAGGGTAAGCATAGTAAACGTAGAAGATAATAATAAACGCGATACAAATTATGTATCGCGTTTTTCTTCATTCTATTTGAGGTTTTCCGGGTTAAGGCCCAGGAGTTCGTCGATTACGAAGAGGCCATCTTTGCGAATTAGGACATCGTCGAAATAGATTTCGCCTCCGCCGTATTCAGGTCTCTGGATGTTAACAAGATCCCAGTGAACGGCTGACTTGTTGCCGTTAGGAGCGTCTTCGTAGCACATGCCTGGTGTCAGGTGGAAGCTGCCGCAGATTTTCTCGTCGAAGAGTGTATCCTTCATTGGGTGAAGAATGTATGGGTTAACGCCGATGGCGAATTCGCCGAAGTATCTTGCATTTTCATCAGTATCCAGCAGTTGATTGATACGTTCAGTATTGTTAGCAGTTGCCTTAATGATCTTGCCATCTTTGATTTCAAATACGATGTTTTCATAAGTGAAACCCTGTTCCTCTGATGGAGTGTTGTATGAGATGATACCGTTCATTGATTCACGAACTGGTGCAGTGTAAACTTCACCATCAGGAATGTTACAGATACCGTCGCATTTGATTGCTGGAATATCCTTAATTGAGAATGTAAGGTCTGTTCCAGGGCCAACGATACGAACCTTGTCTGTTCTGTTCATCAGATCTACCAGTGGATCCATAGCTTTGCTCATCTTCTTATAGTCCAGAGTGCAAACATCGAAGTAGAAGTCTTCGAAAGCCTCAAGGCTTGTGTTAGCAAGCTGAGCCATTGAATAGTTAGGGTATCTCATAACAACCCACTTAGTCTTATCAACTCTGTAGTCGAGAGTTGGACTTGTCAGTTTGTAGTACATGTTCAGCTTCTCTGAAGGAACGTCGCTGAGTTCTGAAGTGTTGTTGCCAGCTCTAATTGCAATATAAGCCTGCATACCTTTCATCTTCTGAAGGTCACACTCGTTAAGGAATTCAATCTGTTCTTCTGTACATCCCAGGAGGATTTCTCTTGTGATTGCTGAGTCTCTGATTTCTGCATATGGCAGACCGCCTGCAGCATATACGTTCTTGATAATCTGGCGTGCTAAATTCTTGCAGCATTCGCCTTCGTAATGTATAAGAACCTTCTCACCAGGCTGAATATTACATGAATAATCAACCAGTAAATCGGCTAATTTCTTAATTCTTTCGTCCATGTTAGTCACCATCCTATTAATCGATATTTATGGCTATTATACACTTATTGTGGTATTTTTAGAAGAGAGAAGAGAAAGGTACGTGGATATGAAGAACTATTTTATATATAATCCGGTTTCTGGATCTAAATCAGCTCGTAATCAGTTTCTTGAATCATTAAGTCAAGTGGATGCCGACTATGAGTTAATAGAGACTTCTAAGTCTGGCGATGGCGGTGATTTCGCCAAGTATATCGCCCAGAGTGCATCCAGAACAGGGGAGAAAGCGCGTATTTTCGCCTGTGGCGGCGATGGAACTGTCAATGAGGTAATTAATGGTGCAATAGGTTTTGATAACGTTGAAATGGGCGTTATTCCTCTGGGAACAGGAAACGATACTATTCGAAATTTCGCTGATAAAGAGGATTTCCTTAATGTGCCCGAATACATCAAAGGCAAATCTGTGCCATGTGATACTATCAAATACAAGTCATTTGCCGGCGGTGAGGAACGTTCAGGACACTGTATAAATATGTTTAATATCGGTCTTGACTGTAACGTAGTTGATCTTACTGAGAAGGTTAAGAAAGTTCCTCTTATCACAGGTTCAATGTCCTATCTTGTCTCTGTATTTCTTAAGTTCGTAGAGAAGAAGGGGACTTCACTTCGTATTGAATACGATGACGGTACCGTTTATGATGACAAGTTGCTGCTTATATCTATCGGAAATGGCAGTTACTGTGGTGGCGGAATCAAAGGGTTGCCGCTGGCTATTCTTAACGACGGTCTTATGGATGCAAGTCTTGTTAAGAATGTTACACGTCGCCAGTTCCTTAAGTTGTTCCCACTGTATTCCAAGGGTACACATCTCAGTCATAAACTGGTTACTGAGGATAAGATTCTTGAATATAAGCAGTGTGAATCCATGAGCATAACTTCTAACGAAGGTATCATCAAAGTATGCGTTGACGGAGAAATTTTCCTGTCAGAGAAGCTGGAACTTAAGATGGCACCTGCATCCTTTAAGTTCATAGTGCCTGATGTCAAATAACTTGAATAGAATACTGGTTTAAGGTATACTAATACGCGGTAATAAGCGAGGAAGTGTATCGAAGTGGTCATAACGAGACGCACTCGAAATGCGTTTGTCCTCCGGGGCACGTGGGTTCGAATCCCACCACTTCCGCCAACAGAAAAAGAACCCCAATTGGGGTTCTTTTTCTGTTATGTGATGAATGTGGTGGGATTCGAACCCAGGGGGAATGAATGTCCTGTGGACATTCATTGTCCGCGCATGGCTTGGCCACGCGCAGGCCGGTGGATTTGCGAAGCAAAGCCACGAACTCCCACCACTTCCGCTCAGAAAGAATTA
>JAGHTQ010000074.1 GCA_018065295.1 Candidatus Colimonas fimequi
TTGCCGCACCTGAGGACTGTGGCTCTAGCCAGCACCTCAAGGGTATCGATAACGTCACTGTTCTTCTTGCCGATTTCAAGATCCTTGTAAGCTATGGACAGCTCTGTACATCCCATGATGACAGCGTCGCAGCCCTTAGCTCTCAGGTGATCGATAACCTCCATCATCTGCTCTTCTGTTACAGGCTTGCCCGCCTTAACGCAGTCGTAGATGATGTGATTAACCTTCTTCTGGTATGCGGTATCCGGTGCCACCGTCTTAACACCCAGTGGTGCTCCGTAGTGGCTGAATGTTCCTGAAGTGATTGTGCCTTCTGTCGCCATGATGCCCAGTTTCTTAACGGGAGCATGGGCTGTTCCCAGCTTCTCCTTAGTAAACTTGATAGTTTCTTCGATGATATTGAGAACAGGAATCTCAACAGAGCACTCGATTTCTGAATAGAAGTAATGAGCTGTGTTGCATGGAATAACCAGAAATTCGCAGCCTGAGCGAGCCAGCATTCTAGCGTCTTCAACCATTACATCCAAAGGAGAATCGTCGCTTCGTCTCATGATATATTCAGTTCTGTCAGGTATAGTCGCGTGGTTTGAAACCAGCATGTTGATGTGATCCTGGTCTCTGCTGGCTTCTGTCATATCGATGATAATATTCATGAAATAAACAGTGGCCATTGGCCCAACGCCGCCTAATACTCCTACAGCATTCTTCATTTAATACCTCTCTAAGATGCCCGCGGCATCCTTTGCAAACTACTTGTTAACCTTAGCAACGCCCTCGTTCTTCATGAACTGCTCGAATCTCTTGCCCTGCTGTCTCATGAAGTACTTAACGTAGAGTTTATGGATAACGTTCTTTTCTGCTGGATAGTCGATAGGGTTTGAAACCTTGCCTTCCTTATAAAGGCGTCTTACCTGATCACGAATCTCTTCGTTGCCAGCGTATGAAAGAACGATGTCCTTAGGAATTACTGTGTAAAGGTTCTCGTTATCAGCGATAACCATTTCTTCGTCGAATTCCTTACCATAGATAAGGTCGTCAACGATCCACTTAACTGTATTGAATCCACTTCCTGTTACGTAGAAGTTACTACGTCCAAGTCTAGTATTGATTTCGAAATAATTGTAGCTTCCGTCTCTGCTATCGTACTTGATGTCGAAGTTAGCGAAGCCAGTGTAGCCAGTGCTCTCAAGGAACTTGATTGACTGATCCATAACCTTGCGGTCAACCTTGTTGATGATTGCTACAGGGTTACCGATAGCGTTAGCACCGTGATCTTCAACGATAGTCTTACCGAATGACATGAATCTTACCTTGTGATTCTTGTCAACGTAGCAAGTCAGAATATGCATGTTGTTGTCATCACCAGGAATGAAGTCCTGAATGAGGAACTTGTAGCTATATGAGCTCTTCTCAAGATTTCCCAGCATTTCCTTAAGTTCTTCCATAGTGTCGAACTTAAATACCTTCTTCTTGCCAGGGAACTCAGCGTAGTGATATTCTGCGCTGCTTGCTGGCTTAGCGATTACAGGGAATGGGAATGGCAGATCGTCAAGACTTGGCTTCTCCTTCATGTCGTATACGAAAGTCTTAGGGTGATCAACACCTGTCTCATCGCAGATTTCATAGAAGCTGTCCTTGAGAACCAGCTTGTTGAGCAGTTCTTCCTGGATGTATGGAATTACATAGTACTGTTCCAGGCGTTCTCTGTTCTCGATGATCATTCTAACGTACCAGTCGCCACATGCCATGAGGATCAGCTTCTTCTTGCCTTCGTATTCTCTGCCCAGCTTGATCAGTGTCTTCATGAATGTGATTTCATCGTTCATGTCAGGCTCGATAATGTTATCGATGATGCTTGAATATGAGTTGAGCCAGTTCTTAACTGTTGAGATCGCGATTGACTTGATGCCATATTCCTCGTGGAAACTTCTCGCTAAGCTATATGTTGTAATATCTCCTCCCAGAATTACAGGGATGAATTCTAATTCTACGTTCTTTGACATTGTCTATTACTCCTTCTATGTGTGCAGTATTAGTCAACTTATATGATAACATTTTGGCAGGTAAATCGCAAGGTTCATATGCTATCCCGCAGGTGCCCGCAGATGGCCGCAGCCAGCCGACGCTCACAGGCAACAGAACGTGAAAAGGGACTCACGAATTGTGAGTCCCTTCATTATATCAATAATGCAAAAATTTATTGTCTCTTACAGAGTCCAGCTCTCCTGATCTGTGTGGAGCAGTTCGTGAGCCTTGTGTGAATTTGGCTTCTCAAGGAATTCTTCGTATGTCAGAGCAACAGTTGGGTTCTCGTGTGAGAATCTCATCTTGTTTGACACATCCAGTCCGTAGAGAGTCTTACCTCTTGATTCTGCCAGTTCGCAGCCTTCCTTGATTGGCTGTCCGCCGCCGCCTGCGCATCCGCCTGGGCAAGCCATGATTTCAACGAAGTCGTATTCAACCTGACCCTTATCGATAGCTTCCATCAGCTTACGAGTGTTGCCAAGTCCACTTGCAATAGCAACTCTTACAGGCATTCCCTGGATTTCGAATACAGCTTCCTTCCAGCCGTCCATGCCTCTTACCTTCTTGAATGCATCTGGAGCTGGGTTTGAACCTGTGATGAGGTAGTATGCTGATCTGAGAGCAGCTTCCATTACACCACCAGTTGCACCGAAGATAACGCCAGCACCTGTACCTTCGCCGAAGAGATCGTCAAACGGTTCATCTACGAGTGTTTCAGGCATAATTCTGTATGATCTGATAAGTCTATCCAGTTCTCTTGTTGTGATTACTGCATCTACGTCCTTACCAGCGCCAGCATCGTTAACTTCTTCTACATCGCATTCCCACTTCTTAGCAGTACATGGCATGATTGAGATTGAGAAAATCTTCTTAGGGTCGATACCATTCTTCTCTGCGATGTAAGTCTTAGCCATAGCACCAAACATCTGCTGTGGTGACTTAGCTGTTGACAGGTTCTTAACGTATGATGGGTATTCACTCTTGATGAATCTTAACCAACCTGGGCAGCATGATGTGAACATTGGCCAGCTGTATTCATCTCTATGAGTAAATCTCTCGATGAATTCGCTACCTTCTTCCATGATAGTCAGGTCAGCTGTGTAAACTGTGTCGTATACATAGTCGAATCCGATTCTCTTAAGAGCTGCTACCATCTTGCCAGTAGTTGATTCTGGACCATCAAGGCCAATGCCTTCGCCCCATGCAGTTCTTACTGCAGGTGCAATCTGAACCATAGTGATTGTATCAGGATCAGCCAGAGCGTTAACCAGACTCTTAGTGTCGTTTCTTTCTCTCAGTGCGCCTACTGGGCAGTGAGTGATACACTGACCGCAGAATGCACAGTTAGTTTCATCAATCTTCTGATTGTTTCTAACACCAACAGTTGTTCTATATCCAGTACCAGTCAGATCCCAAACGTTCATGCCCTGAACCTTGTCGCAAACCTGGATACATCTCATGCACTTGATGCACTTTGATGATTTTCTTACGATTGGGCCATTGCTATCCCAAGGTGTATGTTCTGTTGTTCTCTCGTATCTCTGATCCAGGATGTTAAGGTCATTAGCAACTTCCTGAAGTACGCAGTTACCACTTCTTGAGCATGTTGCACATTCACAGTCGTGGTCTGCCAGAATCATAGCCAGATTCAGTCTTCTAGCATCGCTAGCAGCTGGGCTGTTAGTCCAGATGTCCATGCCTTCGCGACACTGTGTATTACAAGCTGTTACCAGATCTTCCATGCCCTTGTTCTCAACAACGCAAACTCTGCAGGCACCGATATCATTGATGCCTCTGAGCATGCAAAGGTGCGGAATATCTACGCCAACTTCTCTTGCTGCGTCGAGGATGATTGTACCTTCTGGAACAGATATAGGTTTACCATTAATATGTAAATTTACCATTTTAATACTCTCCCTCCTCTAAAATATCCGAAACCATTGTAGTCGCATCTCAGGCAACGTCCAGCTTCCTGAAGTGCTTCTTCAAGTGACATTCCCTGTTCGATGCCGTAGAAGTCATTGCCACGTTCGTGAGCATATCTGAGTCTCAGTTCTGCTCTGCCGCATGGCTTCTTGTCTTCGATTGCTGGGAGTGGAACTTCAACGTCAACTGAGATTTCGTGGTTGAATCCCAGATATTCGTCGATGTTAGCTGCTGCAACCTTACCAGCTGCGATAGCGTTGATTACTGTTGATGGACCAGTTACGCAGTCACCACCAGCATAAACGCCAGGATTGTCGATAGTTTCGTTTGCCTTGTTAGCTACGAACAGGCCTCTTCTCTCGTCGATAGGAATACCTGTGTTCTTGAAATCTGAGTAGTCGATGCCCTGACCGATTGCTGAAATGATAATCTGGCAAGGGATAACTTCTTCAGGAGAGTTAGCAGCTACTGGCTTAGGTCTACCTGATGAATCAGCTGCACCTGCGATCTGTGGCTGTACGATGAGAGCCTTAACGTTATCATCTTCGTCGCCTTCGATTCTTACTGGAGCCTTAAGTTCCATAAGGTTACAACCTTCTGCGATAGCGCCGTCGATTTCTTCTGGCAGTGCAGTCATGTCATCTCTACGTCTTCTATATACGATATTAACTTCGCTTGCGCCAAGTCTCTTAGCTGTTCTAGCTACGTCCATTGCTACGTTACCACCACCGATAACAGCTACTGACTTACCTTCGAAGTCAGGCATAGCGTTATCGCCGATACCTCTCAGCATTTCTACTGCAGGTACTACGCCGTGGAGATATTCGCCGTCAATTCTGATTGCCTTATGAGTGTGAGCACCGATTGAAATGTATGTAGCATCGTTCTTAGCCATGATTTCTTCCATTGTGCCGTGCTTCTCAGGATCATATTCCAGAACAACTTCAACGCCAGCACTGAGGATTGAATCGATATCCCAATCCAGTCTTTCTCTAGGAAGTCTGTAGTTAGGAATACCATATCTAAGCATGCCGCCAAGGTGGCCTCTCTTCTCATAAATTGTAGGCTTGTGACCCATGAGAGCCAGGAAGTATGCAGCTGTCAGACCTGAAGGGCCGCCGCCGATGATAGCAACAGTCTTGCCAGTGTCATCTGCCTTAGCAGGAATAGGAACTACTTCTGAACAGTTGTCAACAGCGTACTTCTTAAGACCTCTGATATTAACAGGTGAATCGATAAGCTGTCTTCTACATCTATGTTCACATGGATGTTCGCAGATATGTGCGCAAACTGTTGGGAATGGGTTGTCCTTTCTGATCAGCTTAACAGCATCATCATATCTACCAGCTCTAACCAGTGCTGAATATCCTGGTACATCAACGCCAGCAGGACAATCAGCTACGCAAGGTACTGGCTGTCTGTCGTCCGCAATGTAAGGAACGCATCTGTGATTCTTAATGTGTTCTTCGAAGTCATCTCTGAATCCTGACAAGCCCTTAAGAACCATTCTGCCTGCTTCCTTACCGATAGCGCAGTCTGCTGCAGTTGAAACAGTCTTAGCAGTTCTCTCAAGCAGTTCAAGCTTGTCTAAACCAATGTTTGAATTCAAATCCAGAATCTCTGTGAGAATCTTTAACATCTGAGCGATACCAAGTCTACATGGTACGCACTTACCACATGACTGTGCGTGGCACAGGCTGAGGAATGATTCTGCCATATCTACAGGGCACTGTCCTGGAGGGCTGGCAATGATTCTTCTTTCAAGATCCATATAAAGTCCGTCTACAGTCTTCTGTGCACGGCTCTTTGTCTTGAAGTCTAATCTACTCATACAAAACTCCACCTTTCTTAATCTTAATAATCGTTTTAGTTCATATCCTTCCATATGAACTAGTCACAATCAATCTCGTTCATAATAAAAAGGACACACAGCTACCTCATATACTATGTGTCCCTACATTATACTCCAATTTTCTGAAAAATGAAAGTGGTTACATTCATTTTCACGATAAGTTATTATATTAACAAAGGTGCCACAGCTTCACGCAGTTCTTCCCCACTTGCAATGGTGTTAGCACGTCTTTTAACCACTGATGCGCCGTGCATTCCCTTAACGTACCAGCCGATGTGCTTGCGTATCTCACGCACTGCAATTGCTTCACCTTTGTCCATTTTTATCAGTTCGAAATGATCCAGAAGCATTTGAATCCTGTCGTTTTGTGATGGCTTCTCAACTTCGTTACTATTTTCCCAAAGTCTTACGCATTCATTAAAAATCCAAGGATTTCCAAGGGCACCGCGCGCAATCATGGCTCCATTGGAACCAGTTACATTCATCATCTCTATGGCATCGGCTCCTGACATGATGTCACCGTTTCCAATTACAGGTATTTTTACCGCCTTCTTAACAGCAGCAATTGCTGACCAGTCAGCCTTGCCTTCGTAGTATTGTTCACGGGTACGACCGTGAACTGTAATAGCGGCTGCGCCAGCAGCTTCAGCCACCTTGGCGATTTCTTCTGCAATCATGGTATCACGGTAGAAGCCCATTCTTATCTTCACGGTCACCGGCTTATCAGTACTCTTAACCATTGCTTCGACCACGTCACCCAGGCGGTCGGGCTCTTTGAGCAAAGCAGACCCTTCGCCGTTCTTAACAACCTTCGGTACAGGGCATCCGCAGTTAAGGTCGAACACCTTGTTGTCGCAGTCGTTAAGTTCTTTGACCGCGTGGGCCAGAATCTCCGGCTCACGACCGAATAACTGGAAGCCTACGGATTTCTCTTCTGGCGCCAGTTCTAGCAGCTTACGGCTTTTGCGATCGCCGTACCATAAGCCTTTAGCACTTACCATTTCGGTGAATGTTAAAGAAGCCCCTTGCTGCATGCAGAGGCTTCTCATTGATTTATCGCTTATTCCTGCGAGCGGTGCAAGGAAGAATGGATTCTCGAATGTTAAGTTGCCAATTACCAGTGGTTTCTTATCATTAATCATTCATTTCCTCTTTCTTGCATGGCAGTGAATCTTGTTTTCTGTTCTTCTTGTTTTTGTTATAGATCATCTCAAGACCTTCGAGTGTGAGCATCTTGTCAACGTAATCAATACAATCTGATCCCTTAGCGATCATTGATGCCAATCCGCCTGTAGCAACAACCTTAACTTCTGCGTCAGGCTGTCCACAGTAATCTCTCAGTTCCTTCTTCATCTTCTTGACGATGAACTCAACCATTCCCATATGGCCATATACAAGACCAGACTGCATACTTGTAATAGTATTTCTGCAGATAACGTGTCCTGGTTCTTCCAGTTCTACCTTAGGAAGCTTAGATGTCTTCTCGAAGAGTGCTTCTGAAGAAATCTTAAGTCCAGGAGCGATTGTTCCGCCGATATACTCGGCCTTGTCTGTAATTGCACAGAATGTTGTTGCTGTACCAAGGTCGATTACGATAAGTAATCCGCCGTACTTAGCGTGTGCTGCAACAGCATTAACGATTCTGTCTGCACCCACCTGCTTAGGGTTATCGTACTTGACTACAAGTCCAGTTTTGATTCCCGGGCCGATTACGATCGGTTTCTTGTGAAAATACTTCATGCTCAGATGCTGAAGTGTGTACAGTACTGATGGTACAACAGTTGAAATAATAACGTCATCGACGTCGGCTATATCTAAGCCTTCGTACTTAAAGAGCTGGCTAACAATCATTCCGTATTCATCGGCGCTCTTGTTATTGTCAGTTTCCAGTCTCCAGTTAGTAATGAGTTTGCCGTCCTTAAATACACCAAGGACGATGTTTGAATTTCCTACATCGAATGCCAGTAGCATGGTTCTTCTCCTTTTGCTCTGATTATGATTCTTCTGTGAGTGATATTTGATTGTTTATATAGATATGGGCGGTTTGTGAAAACCGCCCACATTATATCATATTATTAATCCAAAATACTTCTATAACTACTTAAGAGTTACCAGAACGTCGCCTGAGTTAACAGCTGCGCCCTTAGCTGCAGGAATTGTATCAACTGTACCAGCTGCTGGAGCCTGAATTTCGTTTTCCATCTTCATTGCTTCGAGGATTACGAGAACGTCGCCAGCGTTTACTGCCTGACCTGGAGTTACCTTAACGTCCAGAACTGTACCAGGCATTGGTGCTGTTACTGATGTTGCGCCAGCTGCTGGAGCTGGTGCTGCTGCAGGTGCTGGAGCAGGAGCTGGTGCTGCTGCTGGAGCTGGTGCTGCAGGTGCTGCTGCTGGAGCTGGTGCAGGTGCTGCTGATGGAGCTGCGCCGCCAACTTCTTCTACTTCTACTGCGTATACTGTTCCGTTAACAGTGATATTATACTTCTTCATTTTTATCATTTCCTTTCGATTATTCTAAGGTTAGTTCTTAAAACTTTCTGCTGTCAATCACTTCTGCTCTAGCTGCGTTGCTCCAGATAGTAGTTTCGCCTGATACACGAACTATCTTTCTTACAACGAGAGGCTTAGCACCGCCAGCTCCCTGGTATGCTGCTACTGCTGCTGCGATTACAGCTGCAATTACGTCAGCATCATCTGAAGCTTCTGGTTCAGCTACTGGTGCTGGAGCCGCTGGAGCTGGTGCAGGCTTCTTCTCAGCAAGGTTCATTGCCTTACCCATGATTGTGATGAAAGCCCACAGGATGCACAGTACCAGGAATGTGATACCGATACCCATGATCATTGTGATTGTTGAACCCAGCATCTTCTCGCCGAAGCTAAGGCTATGCATAGTTTCTGGATTCGCGAATATTTCCATTAAGCTCACAATGCCACCTCCTAAAGTGGAATATTACCGTGCTTCTTAGCTGGTAATGATTCTCTCTTAGTTGCTAACATATCCAGCGCACTGATTACTCTCTGTCTTGTTGTAGCTGGTTCGATAACGTCATCTACATAACCAAGACCTGCTGCAACGTATGGGTTGTTGAATGCTTCTTCGTATTCAGCAACCTTCTCAGCTCTTACTGTGTTAGGATCTGCAGCTTCCTTGATTTCCTTCTTAACTGATGAAATGATGTTTACAGCGCCTGAAGCACCCATTACAGCGATCTGTGCTGATGGCCATGCCATTACCATGTCAGCTCCCAGTTCCTTGTTACACATACCGATGTAAGCACCGCCGTATGCCTTTCTCAGGATAACTGTAATCTTAGGTACTGTTGCTTCGCAGTATGCATAAAGCATCTTAGCGCCGTGTCTGATGATACCACCGTGTTCCTGAGCAGTTCCTGGCAGGAATCCTGGTACATCTTCGATAGTCAGAAGAGGAATGTTGAAGCAGTCACATCTTCTGATGAATCTTGCAGCCTTATCTGAAGCGTTGATGTCGAGGCATCCTGCGCTGAACTTAGGCTGGTTAGCGATAACACCAACAGTCTGTCCCTGCATTCTGATGAAGCAAGTAACGATGTTCTTAGCATAGTGTGGCATTACGTCAAGAAGCTGACCGTTATCAGCGATAGCCTTGATTACTGCGTACATGTCGTATGCCTTGTTAGGGTTATCTGGAATAATTTCGTTGAGCTCATAGCTCATTCTATTGAAGTCATCACCTGTAGCGTATACAGGAGCCGTCTCCATGTTGTTTGATGGCAGATATGTTAACAGTTCTCTTACCTGCATCAGAGTGTCAGCGTCGTCCTTGCCGATGAAGTGTGCTACACCACTGATTGTGTTGTGAGTCATACCACCACCGAGAGCTTCAGCTGTTACTTCTTCACCAGTTACTGTCTTGATTACGGCTGGACCAGTGATGAACATCTGGCTTGTCTTGTCAACCATGAATACGAAGTCAGTGATTGCTGGTGAGTATACAGCACCACCTGCGCAAGGTCCCATGATTACTGAGATCTGTGGGATAACGCCTGATGAGATTGTGTTATTGTGGAAGATCTTGCCGAAACCTGAAAGTGCAGCAACGCCTTCTTCTACTCTAGCACCACCTGAGTCCTGAAGTCCAACGATAGGAGCTCCCATCTTAAGAGCCATACCCTGAACCTTAACGATCTTTTCTGCATGGTATTCACCCAGTGAACCACCACTTACTGTGAAGTCCTGTGCGAATGCGAATACCAGTCTGCCGTCAATCTGTCCGTAGCCTGTTACAACACCATCACTTGGCAGGTCCTTACCAGCCATGTCGAAGTTAACACATCTGTGCTTAACGAAAGTGTCGATTTCTACGAAGCTATCCTTATCAAAAAGAATGTCCAGTCTTTCTCTTGCAGTCAGCTTGCCTCTTGCATGCTGTGCATCAATTCTTTTCTGTCCTCCGCCTAAAAGCAGTGCTGCTTTTTTCTCGCGGAGAAGTTCAAGCTTATTCATTATGCTTCCTCCCTTAAAAA
>JAGHTQ010000120.1 GCA_018065295.1 Candidatus Colimonas fimequi
CTTAGATGGACATTCTCAACTGCAACATGCTTAGGAGTCTCGATATCCACTGGAGCGAAGTTCCAAAGTCCCTTAACTCCTGCGAAACACAGTTTGTCAGCGACTTCCTGTGCAGCTTCCTTAGTTGTGCAGATGATTCCAATGTCTATGTTGTTTTCTTCAACATACTCTACAAGTTTCTCATAATCCATAACCTCAATGTCATTAATCCTAATCCCAATGAGTCTTGGATTGATTTCAAAAATACCATCAACTACAAACCCAGTCTTGTAATAGTATGTATGATGTGCAATTGCCTGTCCCAGATTACCTGCTCCGACGATTACCATCTTATACTTCTTATCCAGGCCCAATATAGCACTGATTTCGTCATAGAGTCCATCAACGCTATAACCATAACCCTGCTGACCGAAGCCACCGAAGTTATTCAGATCCTGTCTAATCTGGGAAGCAGTATACCCTGTAAGTCTACTGAATTCGTTGGAAGAAATCTTATCGACACCCTTCCTCTGAAGTTCCTTCAGGTATCTGCGATATCTCGGCAGTCTCTTAATGACGGCGTTAGAAATCTTGACCTGCTTCTTCATAGTTTAAATTCCTTATGTCTATTAGGTATAAAGCTTATGCCTTAGCTTCAACGTAGCTAACGATGTCGTTTACTGTTGCGAACTTCTCAGCATCTTCGTCTGGAACTTCGATGTCGAATTCGTCTTCGATAGCCATGATGATTTCTACTGCGTCCAGTGAGTCAGCTTCAAGATCCTTAGCCAGGTTAGTTTCCAGCTTAACTTCTTCTTCGTCTACTCCTAACTGTTCAGCAATGATACCCTTGATTTTTTCTAATGTCATGATATTACCTCCGTTATATAAATATCAATTATATTTATCTTAAACAACTTGTGCTAAAGCCTTCAAGATAGAATTTATTATAAAGTACGCTATATTCTAATGCAATACTTTTTGACAAATTTGAGAATGTGTAGCATCTACTGCAACATCATCCATTCTTCGTATTTTTCGTCGAGAATTTCACGCTTCTCGGCAAGATTTTGACTAATTTTTGTCAGCTTGACATGGTCGGTCATAATCTCTGGTTTAGTGAGTTCTTCCTAAAACTGTGAATATTCTTCTTCAAGCTGCGCGATCTCATCTTCAAGCTTATCCTTGGCTATTGCAACACGTCTCTCAGCAGCTTCCTTCTCCTTCTTGAGCTTACGTTCTTCGGCGCTTGAAAGGGCTGGAGCTGTTGGAACCACTTCTTTCTTGGCTGCTGCAGCTGCAGCATTTCCTGCCACAGTTTCCTTAGCCAGATCACGCATATACTCCTTGCCAGAGCGAATAGTTTCCTGTTTCTTCTCAACATAATAATCATATGTGCCAAGATAATTATCCGCGCCTTCAGGTGTCAGTTCGATAATTCTTGTAGGAATTCTGTTGAGAAAATATCTGTCATGGGAAACGATAATACATGTTCCCGGAAACTCCAGAAGAGCTTCTTCAAACACTTCCTTTGACTCGATATCAAGGTGGTTTGTAGGTTCGTCAAGGATTAACAGATTTGCTCCAGACATCATGAGTTTTAACAGTGATAATCTAGCCTTCTCGCCGCCACTTAAAGAGCCCACATTAAGGAATACCGCTTCACCTCTGAACATGAATCTGCCCAAAATATTTCTCAGTTCCGGCTCTGAATATAGTCTATATTCATCGTGAATTTCATCGATTACTGTGCTTGCATTATTAAGCAGCTGCTGGCCCTGATCATAGTATCCCATCTGAACGTTATGTCCGATCTTAATACGACCAGTTGATGCCTGAATCTCACCAAGAAGAATACGAAGCAGTGTAGTCTTGCCGATACCGTTAGCACCAACAACGCAGATTCTCTCGCCTCTCTTGATATCAAGGTCAACATCTGTGAACAGCTGTCTTGCTCGTGAGCCATATCCGAAGGTCTTTGATAAACCTTCTGCGAAGATAACGTCCTTACCACTCTGGAAATTCTCACGGAAGTTCAGCTTCAGCTTGTTATGGCTGTTATCCGGTCTATCCATCAGCTCCATGGCTGCCAGTCTCTTCTCACGAGATGCTGCACGCTTCGCTAACTTCTCTGTGCCGCGTTCCTTGAAACGACGAATCATTTCTTCCTGACGCTTCACTTCAGTCTGCTGCTTCTCGTACTTGCGCATCTCCGCTTCACGGCGCACACGGCGCTCCTCAGCGTAGAAACTATAGTTACCTTCGTATATATTCAGGTGATGCTTGTCCACCTCAAAAATTCTAGTTACTGTCTGATCCAGGAAGTATCTGTCGTGAGATACCAGGACGATAGTGCCCTTATAGTTCTTCAGATACTGCTCAAGCCACTTGAGGGTGCCGATATCAAGATGGTTCGTCGGCTCGTCAAGGAAGAGTAGATCAGGCTTCTTCAGAAGCAGACACGCAAGTGCCAGTCTAGTCTTCTCACCGCCGCTGAAGTTTGAAATCTTCTTGTTATATGTATCCTCACCAAAGGCCATGCTTGTGAGCACGCCAGTGATTTCACTCTGATAAGTGTAGCCGCCTTCATTGCGGTACTGCTCGTGAAGAGCATCGTATCTCTCAAGTAGTTTCGCGCTCTGCTCCTCGTCAGAATCGCCAAGCTGCTCTACCTCAGCAAGCAGCCTCTCCATCTCCTTCTCCATCTGAGGGAATCTAGAGAAGATGCCAGCGATCTCACCCATGAGAGTATTATCAGAATCAAATTCACCGTCCTGCTTCAGGTAGCCCACCTTAGTGTCTCCGGAGATAAAAAACTCGCCGGATTCAGGGGCCAGCTCACCTGTGAGCATGCGAAGAAGAGTAGTTTTGCCGGCGCCGTTTGAGCCGATAATGCCTACCCTCTCACCTTTGTTTATATGAAATGATACGTTCTCCAGTATCACGTCAGTTCCGTATGCTTTTGTCAGGTCTTTTGCTGATAAAATAATCATTCGTCAGTTAATTCCTTACAGTTTAAGATTTGGTATTGCATCCAGTGTCAGGTCGTCTCTGCCACCCGCAATGTATTTGTAGTATGCTGCGCATCCAATCATAGCCGCATTGTCTGTGCAAAGGATTGGCGATGGATGATACAGCTTAATGCCCTTCTTCTTGCAAGCTGCTTCAAGCATGCCACGCAGCTTGCTGTTTGCGGCTACGCCGCCGGCCATTACGATACGGTCCTTGCCCAGCTGTACTGCTGAGTCAACAGTCTTCTTAACGATAACGTCAAGAACAGCCTGCTGGAAACTTGCCGCTACGTCAGGCACGTTGATTTCTCTGCCAGCCTGCTTCTCTGAGTTCACATAGTTAAGGACGCCAGTCTTAATGCCGCTGAAGCTGAAGTCAAGGCTTCCCTTCTCAAGAAAAACTCTCTTAAACTCAACTGCTTCAGGATTGCCTTCTCTTGCAATCTTATCGATAAGTGGACCGCCTGGATATCCAAGTCCCAGAACTCTAGCTACCTTGTCATATGCTTCGCCAACAGCATCATCACGAGTGCCGCCAAGAACGTGGCAATCAGTGTAGCTGTTAACTTCAACCAGGTTAGTATGTCCACCTGAAACAACCAGTGCCATGAATGGTGGTTCCAGTTCCTTGTGTTCGATAAAGTTTGCTGAAATGTGGCCGAGAATATGGTGCACGCCGATGAGTGGCTTGCCAGTTGCCAGGGCATATGCCTTAGCTGTAGCAAGACCGATAAGGAGTGCTCCCACAAGGCCAGGGCCGTATGTTACACCGATCATATCAACTTCATCCATTGTTACCCCTGATTCGTCCAGGGCCTGCTGGCAAACAGCGTTAACGTTATTCAGATGATGTCTTGAAGCGATTTCAGGTACAACACCGCCGTATAATTTATGTATTTCTATCTGTGATGAAATGATATTAGACAGAACTTCGCGTCCGTCAAGGAGCACTGCTGCTGCAGTCTCATCACAGCTTGATTCAATTGCTAATGTTACAAGTTTACCGTCTTTCATCGGTTCCTCCTGCTGTCTATTATTCTTCCTCTTCTACGTGTCTCCACATGATGAGGGCGTCTTCCCCGTTATTAGCGTAGTAATTCTTGCGTCTTCCCTCTACTTCAAAGCCCAGCTTCTCATAAAGCTTAATAGCTGCATCGTTAGAAGGACGCACCTCCAGGGTGTGATGATAAATACCCTGCTCATTGGTGAACTGAAGCATAACTCCCATTATTCCTTCAGCAATATGTCTCTGTCTGTAGTCAGGGCGAACAGCCACGTTTGTAATGTGACCCTCGTCAAAAATCCACCACAGTCCTGCATATCCAACGACCTTATTATCAAGCTCCGCCACCACATAAAAAGCTCTCTCGTTCTCCTCAAACTCATACACCAGAGACTCAAGGCTCCATGGATCTGGGAAGCAAAGCTGCTCTATTTCATATATCTCCTCGGCATCCTTAACGGTTGCCTGCCTTACGATTACATCTGGCATTTCTTAGCCTGCTCCTCTTTTAACTTGCGTTCCGCTTCAGGTATACGCATGTATTCTGGCTGAAGCTGTTCATAAGGAACGCCAATCTTCGCGTTGAACTTGTTAGCGCCAAGAATTGCTACTGTATTAGCATGCTGATATCTGATTTCTTCTGGTGCTATTTCAAATGCCTTATCTCTAAAAGCAGAAATCTTCTCGCCGTATGAATCCGCTCCGTCACCCATGATGAGAACGTTATCGAACTGATCCACAGCGTTCATGAATTCTTCAAGAGTGTATGGCGCTGCTTCCACAACTTCCTGTGGGAATCCGTCCACCAGCTTATACGCGCCAGCGTATACCTGGCTGCGTCTAGCATCCAGCATTGGGCAAACTATAGTTTCTTCCTTCGCAAAATCTGCAGCGCGCATTGCAAGTGCTTCAAGGCTTGAAACTGGCACGCAAAGAATGTCCAGAATCTGCGCCAGCGCTCTACTTGATGACACTCCGATTCTTATTCCTGTGAATGAACCAGGACCTACAGACGTTGCAATTGCAGTCACATCGCCTAATGGCAATCCCGCATCTGCCATTACCTGCTGCACCTGAGGCATGAGATTCTGCAGGTGTGAGAATCTGTCGTTGCCTTCTACGTGAGCTAATATTTTATCTCCATCTGTCAGCGCTACTGAAGCGTATGCGCCTGTTGTTTCGATTGCTAGAATGTACATCTGTAAATTCTCTCTCCTTCGTTTTCGCCGTATTCTATGTTAAGTCTGATGGCATCTTCAGGGATCAATTCCTCGATGATGTCCGCCCATTCAACCACACTTACCCCCTGGCCGTAGAAGTATTCTTCATAGCCCAGTTCGTACATCTCGTCGATATCGCCGATGCGATATACGTCGAAGTGATAAAGTGGCAGTCTGCCATCATCGTACTCCTTGACGATGGTAAAAGTAGGACTTGTAATTACGTCTTCTATACCAAGACCCTTGGCAATTGCCTTAGTGAGGGTAGTCTTGCCTGTGCCCAGGTCGCCTACCATGGCAATTACATCGCCCGGCTTAAGCTTCTCCGCAAGCTCTGCGCCAAAGGCGTTAGTCTCTTCTTCGTTCTTAATGTTATATACTGTTTCTTCTCTCATATTCGTTTCTTATAAGCTCTTCAGGTATTCGATTTCTTCCTTTGTTAACTTACGATAGTGACCTTCCATGAGGCGGCCAAGTCTGATGTCGCCGATAGCAGTTCTCTCCAGGCTCTGAACTCTGTTACCTACTGCTGCGAACATCTTACGAACCTGACGGTTCTTGCCTTCGTGAATCTGGATCTCAACAACAGCGTGTCTCGGCGCCTGCTTGAGAACCTTAACCCTTGCTGGTGATGTGATGAAGCCACCGATGTCTACTCCTCGACGCAGTTTAGCAAGGCGAGTGTCGCTGAGCACGCCTGCAACTGTAGCAACGTATGTCTTCCACACTTCGTGCTTAGGGTGTGTCAGTGTGTATGTCAGCTGACCATCGTTAGTCATGATGAGAAGTCCTGATGTGTTGTAGTCGAGTCTACCCACTGGGAAAAGTCTCTCAGGAATATCATCGACCAGTTCAGCAACTGTTGCTCTGCCCTTGTCGTCTTCCATTGTTGTGATGAATCCCAGCGGCTTATTGAGTGCAACGTAAACCTTCTTCTCAGTTGATTCGATCAGTGTTCCGTTGATTGTTACCTTATCGCCATCCTCTACCTGGATGCCCATTTCGTGGACTACCGCACCGTTGATTTTAACGTTGCCGTTAGCGATATATTCGTCAGCTTTTCTTCTGCTGCAAAAGCCTGAATTGGCTATATATTTGTTAAGTCTCATGACAATTGTTCCTTTCGCATATTCCGTTTTATGATACCACAAAAAACGTTTATTGGAAACCTTGCCAGTAAATATGCCCCGGTGGTAATATGAGAAACAGGAGGATTATGATATGAATAATCAGTTTAGACATTTAAAACTTCAGATAGATTCTCTGGCAGTATTCAGATCTGTCAAGAATGACGTTGCAGTCAGCAGATTATGCGACCTTCTGGAAGCTCTGGCTGATGGCAAGGGCCCTGAAGAAACAATCTCAATATATAGCAGTGTAGTTGAATGTCTCTACCCTGTATCAAGCGATCTTGGCGACTACGTAAGCAAGCTTGTTACCGAGGACGAGAATTTCTATATTAAGGCTGTTGCCGCAGGCATCACAGTGGCTGATGAAATCAGACGTGCAGTGGACAATGAACTTTCTGTTCTGCAGACTCTGGCTATGCTTGATGCAGGCACTATCAAGGAAGCCATCGGCTACGACGATTTCCTGCCAGCGTGGACTAACGGTACAGTAGATATCGCATACGACTTCCACCTGAAGCTTAATAATATTATGCAGACAGGCTATGGAATCTTTGCGAAATACGACTTCTTCAGACTGGAGAACGGGGTTATCGTTCCTGTATCTCACCCTGACTATCAGAGTCTGGATCAGCTCTTCGGATACGAACGCGAACGTAATCTGATTATGAAGAACACTGAGGCTCTTGTTAAGGGCACTGGCGCCAACAACATGCTTCTCTATGGCGACGCTGGCACAGGCAAGAGTTCAACAATTAAGGCTGTTGCTGCACACTTTGCACCTCAGGGCCTGCGTATCATCGAAGTTAAGAAGACTCAGCTCTATCAGATTCCAGGAATCATGGAAGAGCTTTCACTTAATCCGCTTAAGTTCGTCATCTTCATCGACGACCTGAGTTTCTCTGGAAACGATGACAACTTCTCAGCTCTCAAGGCTACTCTTGAAGGCAGCATTTCAGGCACAAGCAGCAACGTTGCCATCTATGCTACAAGTAACCGTCGTCATCTGGTTAAGGAGAGCTTCGCAGATCGCTCAGGCGACGAGCTCCACACTAACGACACTCTGCAGGAAACAATGAGCCTTGCTGCTCGTTTCGGACTGACAATCACATTCCAGAAGCCAGGCAAGGACGAATATCTGAACATCGTCAAGTCCCTGGCTGTAGAATACGGCATCGAGATGGACGAAGAAGAACTCTTCAAGAAGGCCGAAGCTCACGCTATCCGTAAGCACGGCAGAAGCCCAAGAACTGCTAAGCAGTTTATCGAGCTTCTTAAGATTGGAATTTAGATATAAAGCAAAGAAGACATGCTAAGATGCATGTCTTCTTTTTTATCTATTTCATTCGAAGGAGTTAACCATTACTTGATTTTTCCTGAAAGCTTAGCCTTTGACCACGCGCTTACATAAAGTGTGTCGCCAACCTTCTTGTATGAACGTACTTCCACGTAGTACTTCTTGCCCTTCTTAAGTGACTTTATTGTCTTGCTCTGAGAAGTTGTTGTAGTGTACTTCCATGACTTAGCGCCCTTCATCTTGTAAGCGATCTGGTAAGTAGTTACGCCCTTGGCAGAAGGTTTAGTTGTCATCTTAACTGTAAGTTTGCGCTTGCCACTTGTCAGGCTGCTGATTGCTGCTGCCTTAGGTGAGATTTTGAATGAAGATTCAACGCTGCCAGCATAGTTGCCCTTACCTTCTATGATAACCTTGGCAAGGCCAACTTCATTGTTGCCTTCGTATTTAACTTCGTAATCTTCGCCTTCTTCGAGGATTGTCTTGCCGCATACAACTTCAATGTCCTGAGTGATTTCACTGCCTGTATAAGTCTTGTTTGATATGCCTCTTACCTTAACCAGGTCTGCATCCAGCTGTCTTGGAACGATGTTAAAATTAGTTGTGATTCTGCCGCTGCAGTTATCGCTGCCAACGATCTTAACAGTTGCAGTTCCTACCTCTACATTATCTGAGTAAACAACAACGTAATCGTCTCCAGGCACTAATTCAGCGCCATCATTAGAAGTGATTTTTACTTCTGGAGTAATTGCCTTACCTGTGTACATTTCGTCCCGAAGAACATCAACGGTAATGTCATCAGTATCTATTGCTCTTCTTCCAATTTCAAATCCCAGTTCACATGAACCTATATACTGACTGAAGCGAGGTTCTGTTGCATTAATTTTGATTTTGTACTTACCAGCATTTGTAACAACAGTTTCTTCTTGTGTATACACTCCATCAGGCAGCTTATCCTTACTTACTGGTTCGACTGTTATCGTATGTTCTTTGCCGTCGTAAGTAATCTCTTCAATCGGCTTGAACATATCAGCAGTTATCTTTGTTATCTTGACGTATTTCTCACCCTTTGGGATTGCTCCTTCATCAGCAAATTTAGGTCCCACCTTGAACATTTCAGGATCTGGTGTATAAACTACACTAGCCTTATGCGGATCGCCATCTACGCCAAAAGCGTCGCTACCTACGTACACATTCTGTGGGTGGAAATCGATTCTTTTGATCTTATAGCAGCTAAAGAAAGCCTTTTTTTCAATTCTTCTAACACTTTCTGGAATATATAGGTCCTCTATTGCAGTACTTTCAAAAGCGCGGGCATCTATGTTAGTAATATTATCATGGAATACCACTTCTTTAAGGTTACGACAGAAATCGAATGTCCCCTCATGAATGTACGTCCATGATGGAGGAATAACGATGCTCTCTACGCCGCTAGAGGAGAATGCGCCATTTGCTATATATCCAACACCGTTGCACACCTCTATCGACTTCAGGCTTTCGCACTGCAGAAATGCTTCCTGCTGTACACTTGCATGTGGAGGAATCCTGACACTCTCGAGTGCAGTAACACGGAATGATTTATCTCCTATGTATGTCAAGCTGTCCGGGAAATTGATCGTGTTCAACTTCGTACAACTACTGAATGCCTGATCACCAATTTTCTTAAATCCTTCAGGCAAAACCACTTTCTCAAGATTAGTACAGCTAAAGAACGCATTGGAGCCTATTGACTTGACATTCTTGCCCATTACTACTGTCTTCAGAGGTTCACATGAATTGAATGCTTGTCCTTCATCATATATACCTACAGCCACAACTGGTCTTCCTTCAATTTCATCAGGAATTGTAACGTCTACTGGTTGGCCTCTGTATCCAGTAATGTAGGCTTCGTTCTTGTTCGCATCAATCTTATACTCAAGGGAATATCCGTTTGCTTCAAACAGCGCCTCGTCGCCCAAAATCGGCTCATCACCAGTTCCGTCCTCATCCCCCTCTTCTACAGAGTTGTTGCTGTCTGCTTGAGCCAGTTCCTCATCGCTAGGAGTTACCTGTTCTTCTTCTACGAAACCGTCCTCGCTTACTTCGCTTTCTTCAACCAGGTTTTCATCACCAGGTACTACCTGGTCAACCTCATCTGCAAATATGAATCCAGTGTCTAATGCCAGCACCATCATCAGTGCAATGACAATACTAATAAGTTTTTTGCACATATCCTAACCTCATTTTCGTAGTTGTATTAGTGTTCTCTCATTATATCCCGTGCACATTACACACATCTTACACTCCTCAAAATAAAAAGCCCAATTCAGAAAAAACTGAATTGGGCAACACCCTCGTAATTCTATATGTACTTATCGATTTCCGCCAGGATAACGTTTCGGTCATTTGGAAGATCCTCTGCGATAACTTTGTAAAGTATATCCTTGAGAAGTTCGCCAACCCGCTTTCCTGTAATTCCTCTATCGATCAAATCCGCTCCTGTCACGGCCAGCTGCTTATATGAATAGCACTGGTTGCTAGCGATAATGTCGTCCAGCATCACCTTGATGTTGTCGAACATTTCAATGAGTTGCGTCACATCACAGCCCACGGCCAGGTTGTCGGCGCGCTTGATTTCGAGGATCTCATAAACCAGTTCCGGTCCGAACTTGTGCAGCCACTTCTTCAGGAGCACCTGCTCCGGTCTGAAGTAAAGGTCGTGATACTTGGTGATAGTATAAACTCTATCCTTGGTGAACGTATCCACCTTGAGCGCCGCTGCAATATCCAGCCAGTGCTCCGCACTCTTCTCCGGATGACCCGGGCACCTGCCGATTTCATCACCAAAAACAAAAGTGTCCGGCTTGCCAATGTCATGTATCAAAGCCGCTATCTTAATATACGTGTCGT
>JAGHTQ010000126.1 GCA_018065295.1 Candidatus Colimonas fimequi
GTTCCATTGTCTGCTCAAGAGCCGATTCAATAGGAACGCCGCCGGATAAAAGGAGCGCCATTGTGTATGCGAAATTGCCAGATGCAGTTTTCTCCATGATCTGCTTCATAAATGGCAGTGATGCAAGGATACCCTTGGCATCTTCCCCTGAAGTGAGGGCTTTTCCAGCGCCTCTAAATGCTATGATAAGAAGCACTAAAACAGCGATGATTATTCCAATGAGAAGTGCGGTGAAACCGCTGCTCTCAGTTACCAGCCTTAAAATCAGTGGCATCTTAGCGCCTGTATCTTTAAACACTGCGCCAAACATTGGCAGAACTTTGATAACGAGAACTCCAAGAACTGCTGCCATTACACCGATCATAATAAGTGGATATGTGAGTGCGCTTCTGATAGAATTCTCCAGTCTATCCTGACGTTCGTAGTAGAGGGCCAGTCCCTCAAGAACTGAGTCCAGGCGTCCGCTTGTCTGGCCGATTTCAACCATGTGAAGAGCATGGTGAGGGAAACGGCCAGTCTCTGCAAGAGCCTGAGAAAGAGGCGTGCCTTCGTCAATTCTCTCAGCGATCCCTTTGCAAAGGGCAGCGCGATCATCTGCCGAATTCTCAGCCATGATATAGGCAGCATCGCTAAGTCCAATTCCGCTCTCGAAGAGGAGGAAGTACTCTCTAAAAAAGAGGGAAACTTCCATTGGAGTCAAAGCAGCTGCATTTTGTCTCGCGCCAAATGCCATGTGACCTCCTGATTAATAGAAGAATAACGCGTGGTACTGGTCCTCGTTCTTAACATAGTCGGCTTCGCTGCCCCGCTGGCTTGAAGCGGCATATGTCGGATCCATGAGAGTCCAGTCGGTACCATCGAATTCAATTGCGTTGTCAACCCAGCCAACGTCTGAAATATAGACGCTGATCCATGCGTGATATACGTCGCCGTTATAACCGACAACAAGCTTGGTAGGGATGTTTCTGATTCGAAGCATAGCGCACATAAGTGACGCGTAGTCGAAACAGATGCCCCGGTGTGTATCGATGACTTCGTCCAGGTCAGGAAGGTATCCAGTGCCCAGATTCTGAAGCTTATCGTAGTCGTAGTCGATTTCCTTGACCACGTATGTGTAAACGTCTTCAACTAACCCCAGCTGACTATCAGAATCAGCAGTTACCTTATATGCCAGAGGAACCACCTTGCTGTCAGCGTTGTAGTTTACGTAGTTATTTGGGTAAAGAAATGGTGATGTCTCATCAGCCAGCTTCACATCTACGCCTCCGGCGCTAACCTGAACGTACTGATTCTCAAGAAGAGATTCATATACTTCCAGCTGGTATGAGCCGCTACCACATGAGAATGGAAATACCATATACTCACCACTATTATTCAGATTATATGTGTATATATCACTTCCGTATTTGACCTGAAGCTTAGCCTTGTCGTCGTCGCCGTTATACTTGACACCGACATATCCGTCGGACGAATTAGACACGTCCATCTGGACCAGATCGTTTCCGATTATCTTGTCGCCAGGAAGTTCTGGGAGCAGGTATTCGCCCTCAATTACGGGAGCGTCTGTCACCTGACTGTCGCTTCCGCATGCGCAAAGGCTTAAGACAGCGAATCCAATGATAATCAGCAGTGAAATTACGGGTAATTTCTTGAATTTCATAGTTCAATCTTCACAATTTCGTCAGAAAAATTACATTTTGGTTACATATAATTATTATAGCAATTTCAAGAACACTTTGCAAAGGTTTGTGCTATAATTATCCCATGAGTAAAACTAGACGTAGTACGGAATTCAAGAACCAGAGTCGTGTGATTTACATGGGCGAGGCGAGAGCGCAGAGACAGGCTAGCCGTGAAGCTCAGATGAAGCGCAAGAAGCGCTCTCAGAAACCTAAGAAACAAGAAGAAACAAGAGGCAAGCGTGCCATTCGTCGCAAACGTAACAGTACGCGACTGTTTGGGGCGCTAATTGTCGTTTTAATAATAATCGCACTAGTTTTCGCCGCTATTCACGTTGGTGCTCTCATCAAGGAGAAGAACGACGCTTTGGCTCAGGAGGAAGCTCTTAAGAAGGAGAAGGCTAAGCTGCAGGAACAGCTTGAGAATGCGGACGATCCTAATGCAATAGAAGACGAAGCAAGATCAGAACTTAAGTTTATTAAGCCTGGTGAAGTTCTCTACATGTTCTCAAATGACTTCAACGGTGGAAAAGATGATTAAGATACATGAGATTATAGTAGTAGAAGGAAGAGACGATACGGCCGCAATTAAAAAAAGTGTGGACGCCGTCACAATAGAAACACATGGATATGGTATAAGTAAACAGACATGGGACCTTATCGCTCAGGCATATGAGGGTCCCGGTATTATTGTGTTCACAGATCCTGACCACGCAGGGGAACAGATAAGAAGACGTATTCTTAAGAAATTCCCTAATGCTAAGGAAGCGTTCCTCGACAGGGACGATGCGACTAAGAAGGATGATATCGGCATCGAGAATGCTGCGCCGGATGCAATTGAGGAGGCGCTGCTTAAGGCTCACTGCACAGAAGCTGCGGACGAGAAACCTTTGCTCACCATGGACATAATGAGAGCTGCCGGTATGGCTGGCGGCGAGGGCGCATCTAAGAGACGCGCGGCAGTTGGCAAGAAACTGGGTGTTGGATATGCTAACACTAAGACATTCCTTGCTAGACTGAACAAATTCGGCATTACTGAAGAAGAATTAATGGAAGCTCTCCAGGAGATATAGATGGATTTATACGCGAGATCGACAATAGAAGCAATCAAGGCTAGACATAATTTCAAGCTGAGCAAGAGCTTGGGCCAGAACTTCATCACAGACTACGGTGTGATTGAAGATATCGTTATGGGCAGCAGCGCAGGTCCTGATGATCTGGTTATTGAGATTGGCCCTGGTATCGGTGTTCTTACCGATGAAGCGGCTGATGTTGCGGCTAAGGTTGTAGCTATCGAGATTGATGAGAAACTGATACCAATCCTCGGGGAAACCCTGGCTCACCACGACAACGTGAGAGTCATCAATGCGGACATCCTCAAGGTGGATATAAATGAAATTATTGAAGAAGAACGTGCTGCAGGAAGTTTCACTGGCGGCGTGAAGATTATGGGTAATCTGCCATATTACATCACTACGCCAATTATCATGGGACTTTTGGAGAAAGGCGTTACTGCTGACAGCATTACAATCATGATGCAGAAGGAAGTTGCTGATAGAATCAAGGCTAAGCCTGGTACTAAGGCATACGGAGCTCTTTCTGTTGCTGTTCAGTATTACTGCGAAGTTGAGCTGGTAGCTTCCGTTCCTAAGGAAGTTTTTGTTCCTAGACCTAAGGTTGATTCCTCAGTTCTGGGCCTGACTCTTAGAGAAGAGAAGCCAGTTGAACTTATCGACGAGAAGGCGTTCTTCGCATGCGTTAAGGCAGGATTCGGACAGAGAAGAAAGACTCTTCTCAACTCACTGACTGGGGTATATGGACTTGATAAGAATCAGGTTAGAGAAGTCCTTGAGTCAGTGGGCGTTGATCCGGTTCGCAGAGCTGAGACTCTCACAATTGAAGAGTTCGCGGCTATTGCCAATGCCGTTGTTTCGCAGGAGAATTAATAAATGGGCATTATTAAGAAATCGTGGCAAAAATTTAAGAAATTCCAGGGCAGATACATAGTTATGCTGATCGTGGTAGCGATTATCCTGGACATTATCATCGAGGCACTGGCTAGACACTCAGTCATCGCCAGCATGGTATTCGTCTTCGGACATCCACTGGTTGCTATCTGTAATATCTCTCTGATATTCGCAGTGCTGTCACTGGCAATGTTTTTCAAGAAGAGATGCTTCGCTACAGCGATCCTGTCACTTGTCTGGCTGGCGCTGGGCATCACAAACGGTGTAATTCTTGTTAACAGAATGACTCCGTTTACTACAAAGGACCTTGATAACCTGAAGGATGGTTTATCAATCGTAGGTAACTACTTCTCAATTAAGACTCTCATCATCGTGATTGTCTCAGTTATCGCAGCGATTGTTCTTGGTATCATCATCTACAGGAAGAGTCCTCGCATGTCACAGAAGCCAGACTACAAGAAGGTAATTACTACTGTAGTTATTGCAATCGGCATGGCATTCGGATGCGTTAACGTGGGAATGAACACAGGCATTCTGGATACATTCTTCTACAACCTGGCATATGCATACGCTGATAACGGCGTGCCGTACTGCTTCGTCATCACGGCTACTAAGTCAGGTGTCGATAAGCCGGCGGATTACTCAGAAGAGATGATACAGAATATCCTTTCAACCGATGAACTTGGTAAGGATAAGATATACACTCCAGGCAAGGACGACAATCTTGATGTTGCCCACAAGCCAAACGTTATCTTCCTTCAGCTTGAATCATTCATCGATCCGACATCAGTAAATAGTGTTAAATTCAACAAGGATCCAATTCCTAACTACAGGAAGTTGATGAAGGAATATCCATCAGGCTATCTGACAGTTCCAGCTTGCGGCGCAGGTACTGCTAATGTTGAGTTCGAAGTAATGACAGGTATGAGCGTTAAGAACTTCGGACCTGGTGAATATCCATACAAGACCGTTCTCAAGGACAACACTGTAGAATGTGCGCCATATGACATGAAGCAGCTGGGTTACTCAACTCACGCTATTCACAACCACAGAGGTGCTTTCTACTTCAGAAATAAGGTTTTCGCCAACATGGGCTTCAATACATTCACTTGTCTTGAGTACATGAACAACGTAGTGAAGACACCTAAGAACTGGGCGAAGGACGAAATCCTCATCGGTCAGATTACAGATGCTCTTAAGAGCACAACTCGTCCAGACTACATCTACACTATCTCAGTACAGGGCCACGGCCGTTATCCTACTGAGAAGGTTCTGGAAGATCCTGAAATCGTCGTAACAGATTACCAGGATGAAGAGCAGAGATGGGCATATGAATACTATGCTAACCAGGTATATGAAATGGATACTTTCGTCAAGGATCTGACTGGCGAGCTTAGCAAGTTCGACGAAGATGTTGTCCTGGTAATGTATGGTGACCATCTGCCAGCTCTTGACATGAAGGAATATGAAATGAAGAACAACTCCCTTTACGATACACAGTACATCGTATGGAGTAACTTCGGACTTGAAGGCGAAGATGAAGACCTGATGGCATATCAGCTGAACGCTGAAGTAATGAAGAGACTGGGCATCTCAGTTGGTGTTATGCCTAAGTTCCATCAGAACCATCACCACTCAGATACTTATCTGGATGATATGAAGGCACTGACTTACGATATGCTCTATGGTAAGCAGTACATATACGGACAGACTAATCCGTACAAGCCAACAAATCTGAAGATGGGTGTTAAGAGAATTAAGATTAAGAAGATTGTTCGTGTTGGTGACAAGTGCTTCATCAAGGGTGAAAACTTCACTGAATTCAGTAAGATTTCATTAAACGGTGAGCCGCTTAAGACCGTATACCTTGGACCTACACTGCTGCAGCTTAACGAAGATGTTGATCCAGCTGAAGCACCAAGAATGAAGGTTAGCCAGGTAGAGAAGAACAAGGAAATTTTAAGTACTACAGAATAAACCTATTGCCGGCCGTATCGGCCGGCAATTTCTTAATAGGGGGTAGCATGTTTAGGAAAGTGAAGGTTCCAACTCTTGAGGGTGACAAGGTCATCCTGAGAATGTGGAACAGGAAAGACGCAGCTGATTTATACGAGTATGCCTGTGACCCACGTGTTGGTCCATCAGCAGGATGGTATCCACACAGAAGTGTTCAGGAATCAAGAACCATAATCGACACAGTATATTTGTCAAGAATCGACTGGGCTATCATCGATAAAGAGAGTGGCAAAGCTGTTGGCAACATCGGTTTTGACGATGACGTTATTCGTCAGAACGTGAACAGCAGAGAGCTGGGATATTCCCTCAGCGCAGATTACTGGGGCAGAGGTCTTACAACTGAAGCGGTTATTCTGGTGACAGAATACGCATTCACTACTCTTGGCGTTGACACAGTGACAATGAGAATTTCTCCTGATAACACTGCCAGCAGAAGAGTTGCAGAGAAGGCAGGCTTCGTGTATGAAGGCATTCTTCGCAATTCATATAGACAGTACAACAACAGTATTGTGGATATGGCATGTTACTCAATGCTTGAGAGCGACTATTTCGGATACGACAGAAACTTATAGAGGTTACCATGGCTAAGAAGAAGGATAAGAAGGCAGCTAAGGCTGATAAGACTAACGCGGTTAGAATGGTTGAAGCTGCAGGAATTGAATATAAGATGAATCTTCAGGATGTATCAGATGGATTCACTAGCGGCCTTGATCTGGCCCATCAGCTGAATCAGAATCCTAAGCAGGTATTTAAGACTCTGGTCACTGTGGCTAATACTAGCGAACACTTCGTATGCGTTATTCCTGTAGACAGAGAACTGAACCTGAAGAAGGCTGCCAAGCATTTCGGCGTTAAGAAGCTGGAGATGCTGCTCAGCCGTAAGCTTCTTGAGACAACTGGCTACATCCATGGAGGCTGTTCACCTATCGGAATGAAGAAGCCATTCCCTACTGTCATCGACAGCAGTGCGGAAGAATTTGACATCATTTACGTCAGTGGCGGACGCGTGGGACTGCAGATTGAGCTGGGTCGTGAGGACCTGATTAACATCACAGGAGCAACTCTGGGTGACGTGACAGACTCTCCAGCAAACTAAAAAACGTTATCTTTCGCCTGCGAAAATTGTTTGTAGCCACAAAACAAATTTTAAAAAGATTTTTTGTGGTCCGCGAACAAAGAAAATAATAAAAGTTGTTGACATAATAAGCCATTTAAGGTAGTCTATAACCTGTAGCGTCATCGCTACAGGTATTGTTATGCCTGCGTGCAGGGACTTTTGCACGGGCACCAATCAAGAGGTAAATAACCTTATTAAGGAGATAATATAAGAAATGGCAAAGAGACTTAACGAAGCAGTAGAAATCAGATGGCACGGTAGAGGCGGCCAGGGTGCGAAGACAGCATGTCTTCTGCTGGCAGACTGTGCATTCAGTTCAGGCAAGCACGTTCAGGGGTTCCCTGAATACGGTCCAGAACGTCAGGGTGCACCTATTACAGCTTACAACCGAATTACTGACGAACACTGCAAGGTTCATTCTAATATATATAAGCCGGACTACGTTGTAGTAGTAGACGAAACTCTGCTCAAGTCAGTAGACGTTGCCAAGGGCCTTAAGGAAACTGGTGCCCTGATCATCAACACAACTAAGACTCCGGAAGAAGTAAGAGAAATCGTAGGATTCCCTGGTAAGATCGGCGTTATCAATGCTGAGAAGGTTTCAATGGAAGCTCTGGGAAGAAACTTCCCTAACACTCCAATGCTGGGCGCTGTTGTTAAGATCAGCAACGTTATCGACCAGAAGAAGTTCATCGAAGACATGCAGGAATCATTCGAGCACAAGTTCGCAACTAAGCCACAGCTTATCGAAGGTAACATGAAGGCTTTGGTTAAATCAATGGAAGAGGTACAGGTAGGATAATGAAGACAAGAGCTAAGGATATAAATGAGAAGATCACCTGGCAGGACATAACAATCGGTACTGAGATCTACGAACCAGCAACATCAGTTCTGGTAGAGACAGGCGACTGGAGAGTTATGAAGCCAGTATTTATCGAAGACAAGTGCAA
>JAGHTQ010000151.1 GCA_018065295.1 Candidatus Colimonas fimequi
GTATTGGAACTATTGACAGTGACTATAGAGGAGAAGTTAAGGTGGCTCTTATTAACTGGGGCGAAGAACCTTTCGTTATCAACGATGGCGAGAGAATCGCACAGATGGTAGTTGCTCAGGTAGTCAGAGCAGAGATTGAACTGGCTGACGAACTTAGCGACACTGAGAGGGGCGCTGGCGGCTTCGGACACACAGGAGTGTAAATGATAACTAGAGAAATACAGCAGGAACGTGAGTATCAGGTTCTTTCATCCTTTGCATGTAAGGCTAAGGAGAGTAAGGGAAGAGCCATGGATGAAGAACAGTGCACTATCAGAACTGACTTCCAGCGTGACAGAGACAGAATCATTCATTCTAAGTCGTTCAGAAGACTTATGCACAAGACTCAGGTATTCCTGGCACCAGAAGGTGATCATTACAGAACCCGTCTGACTCATACCATTGAGGTTAGCCAGATTGCAAGAACTATTGCAAGAGGACTGGGAATGAATGAGGATCTTACTGAGGCTATTGCCATGGGTCATGACCTTGGTCATACACCTTTTGGCCATAGCGGTGAGGCGGTGCTTAATGAAATCCACGAAGGCGGTTTCAAGCATAACGTACAGAGTCTCAGAGTAGTTGATCTTCTGGAGAGCCGTACTGATAGAAGAGGCATGAATCTTACTTACGAAGTAAGAGACGGTATCGTTAATCATACTGGTAGCGTAACTCCATGCACTGTTGAAGGTCAGATAGTTAAGACAAGCGACAGAATCGCTTACATTAACCACGACATCGATGATGCTATTCGAAGCGGAATTATTAGCCTTGAGGATTTACCGAAGGAAGCAATCGGAATCCTGGGTACAACTCATAAGCTTCGTATCGATACTCTCGTTAGAGATATGATTGAGAACAGCTGGGAGAAGCCATATGCGGCACTTACTGAAGAGAAGGCGGGTGCCATGAATGAGCTTAGAACTTATATGTTCAAGAATGTATATAACAATAACGAAGTCAAGAAGGTTGAAGACCTTCACAAGGTACAGACGGTTATTGAGTCATTATATACATACTTCACAGAGCATTTAACAGAACTTCCAACTGAGTATTACCAGATGACTAGTGAGTTTGGGGGAACTGATATAGTCAAGGATTACATCGCTGGAATGACTGATAGATACGCGCTTACTACTTATGAGAAAATTTTTGAGAAATAATTAAGATTTTTTTCAATTAAAAAAATCTAAGGGGGCACCTTTGACGAATAGTTAAGGGTGAAAAATTCGCGAAGGGATAAAATGAGTAATTTCAACCAGACAAACATTGCAGACGAGATTAAAAGCAGGTGTAACATTGTCGACGTAATTGGCAGAGCAGTACCTCTTAAGAGAGCTGGCGCCAACCACAAAGGCATTTGTCCATTCCACAATGAGAAAACACCTTCTTTTGTTGTGTCTGAACAGAAACAGATTTTCACATGTTTCGGCTGTGGTGCTAAGGGTGATGTCATTGAATTCGTCAAGCGTTATAACAACGTAGATTTCGTTGGAGCAGCAGAGAGTCTAGCCAAGGAATACGGCATAAGTCTTGATGGGGCATTTAAGTCAAACAAGGACAAGGATGAGCTCTACGAAATCAATAGACAGGCAGCTAGATTCTGGTATCGCAAGCTTCGTGAGAAGGCGAATCCAGGATATACATATATGCAGGGCAGAGGCATATCAAATGATATTCTCAACAAGTTTGGTATCGGATATGCTGAAGATAGCTGGCAGGACTTATATAACCATCTGACTAAGATGGGATTTGATGAGAAGAAACTCTTCGAACTTGGCCTCATATCTAAGTCACAGAAGACAGGAAGATATTACGACAAGTTCAGAAACAGAGTTATCTTCCCGATCATGAATACCAATGGCAAGGTCATTGGATTCAGCGGAAGAATCATTGGTGACGGGGAGCCTAAGTATCCCAACTCTCAGGAATCAAGTATCTTCCTTAAGAAGAACAATCTATACGGACTTAATCTTGCTTCTAAGGAAGTAAGAAACGACGATAGAATCATTCTGGTAGAAGGCCAGATGGACGTTGTGTCTCTGTATCAGTCAGGAGTGCGAAACGTATCGGCATCCCTTGGTACGGCACTTACTGAGAATCAGGCGCGACTGATTAAGAGATACACTAAGAACGTAGTTTTGTCATACGATGCTGATAAGGCTGGACAGAAGGCAGCTGACAGAGGTATCGACATCCTTTACGGAGAAGGGCTTGTGGCCAAGGTAATGAAGGTTACCGACGGCAAGGACCCTGATGAGTTTGTTAAAGCTCATGGCAGAACGGCGTTCATGGAACTTGCTGATAATGCCCAGGCTTATGGCGATTTCAAGATAAGCATGGTGGCATCAAGATATAACCTGGATGATCCCCAGCAGAGAGTACAGTTTATTGAAGAATGCGGAAGCGTACTAAGGCGAATGAAGCCTGTTGAAGCCGACATATATATCAAGAAACTGGCTAGGGACTACGATGTATCTGAGAATGCAGTCAGGGCGGAATATAACAGAGATTCTGACGGGGACCTGAGGCCTCAGCGGGCGAGAAGAAGCAGTTCTTCTGCAAGCGTAGGCATGTCCAAGACTGAGACAGACCTGTTAAAACTTGCTTTGATTGATGAGAAATACGCTTCGGCCTTACGGCAGCGTGATGATCAGGTATTCGCAAGTCAAATGGCAATAGCGATTTTCCAGGCAATAGGGAAGTGCGACTCGGGCACTAGACCCCTTGACGAGAATAGAATAATAGAAGTTCTTGATCAGGATATGGTAGCAGGCTTCGAGAAGGTGGTGGCTCAGATGGTCCCTGAAGGTAGCGAAGACAGAATGTTTAGAGACTGCCTGAAGAGCATTAAGAGAGCGAAACTTGAAGAAGAAGAGAAGCTGTTAATCGATAGTCTTGATCTGGCAGACGAAGAAGAGAATCACGAAGAAATCGTGAAGCTTACTCAGAGGCTCATGGAACTTCAACGAGAAATAGAAATGATAAAGAGAGGGTAATTATCAATGGCAAAAGTCAATGAAAAACCAGTTGAGAATGTAGAAGTTAAAGAAACTGAGAAGTTATCAGCTGAAGAAATTAAAACAAAAATCATCAAGAACCTGAGCGAGAAGCTTAAGGCTAATGGTGGTCAGACACTGACTTACGCTGAAGTAGCAGCAGAAATAGGTGAACTGGAACTGGATAAGGACCAGATGGATGAAATCTATGATGGCCTTAACGGTGCTGGCATTGAAATCAAGATGGAAGAAGAACCAGACGATCTTGATCTTCAGGAAATCGAAGACGAAGACGACGAAGATCCAGATGTAGCGGCAGAAATCGAGAAGAATCCTGGTAAGAAGGAGATTGACCTTGAAGCTACAATCAGCAAGAACGTTGCTGTTGATGACCCTGTTAGAATGTACCTTAAGGAAATCGGTAAGGTTCCTCTTCTGACTGCAGAAGAAGAAATCGAACTGGCACAGAGAATGGAAGCTGGCGACATTGAAGCTAAGCAGAAGCTTTGCGAGGCTAACCTGAGACTGGTTGTATCAATCGCTAAGAAGTACGTTGGCAGAGGCATGCTCTTCCTTGACCTGATTCAGGAAGGTAACCTGGGTCTTATTAAGGCAGTAGACAAGTTCGACTACACTAAGGGATATAAGTTCTCAACATATGCAACATGGTGGATTCGTCAGGCAATTACTAGATCAATTGCTGACCAGGCTAGAACTATCAGAATCCCAGTTCACATGGTTGAAACTATCAATAAGCTGATCAGAGTATCAAGACAGCTGCTTCAGGAGAATGGTCGTGAACCGACCCCAGACGAAATCGCTGAAGAAATGGGTATCTCAGTAGAGAAGGTTCGTGAAATCCTTAAGATTGCACAGGAACCAGTATCACTTGAAACTCCTATCGGCGAAGAAGAAGATTCACATCTTGGTGACTTCATTCCTGATGAAGACGCTCCAGCTCCAGCAGAAGCTGCTGCATTCAGCATGCTCAAGGAACAGCTGGTTGACGTTCTGGGAACACTGACTGAGAGAGAACAGAAGGTTCTCAAGCTGAGATTCGGCCTCGAAGACGGCAGAGCAAGAACACTTGAAGAAGTTGGTAAGCAGTTCGACGTTACAAGAGAAAGAATCAGACAGATTGAAGCTAAGGCTCTCCGTAAGCTGAGACATCCTACTAGAAGTAAGAAGCTTAAGGACTTCCTTGAAAATTAAGAGGTAAATGATGATTAAACTGAGTGATAGACTTCAGATAATCGCAGACAAACTAGACAATTGTGAAACCATGGCCGACATTGGAACCGACCATGGTTTTTTACCAGTATACATGGTGGAGAGCGGCAAATGTGATTTTGCCATTGCAG
>JAGHTQ010000084.1 GCA_018065295.1 Candidatus Colimonas fimequi
GGTAAGACAGCAGAAGAAGTTTTGGAAATAAAGAAAGCAGAACCAATCGAGGATAAATACGCATTAAGCTATATTTTGGCAGGGAACTGGCGTATGGCGATGATCTGGATCGAAGAAGACCCTTTTATTACGCCCAAGCAGTTAACTGAAATTGCAGTAAAAAATATGAGAGGGATGTAGAGATGAACATTTCGTTATTTATCATAGAAACAGTAATTATGACAATCGTATTCACATTTATGATTATGATTCCACTTTGCAAAAATCCGGTGTGGTGGATTCACGATTTCCCTGAAGATATTCAGGAAGAGTATTTCAGGACTCACGAGAGAATACCGGCTGCGCCCCTTAGCAAGCCCGCACTCATTAAGAAAGCGTTTGCGATTGTCCTGGTGATAATGTTTATGTCAGCGCTCGTATGGTCGTGCGGTGCAAGAAATTTTGCAGGGGCATTCCTGATCAGTTTCGCTATGTGGCTGATTATTGACTGGTACGACTGCTTCATTCTGGACTGGGTACTCTTCGCTAACGTGAAGAAAATCAGACTTCCAGGTACTGAACATATGGATAAGGAATATCATCAGAAGAAGTACCACTTCGTTCACTCTATCGTGGGCATGGCAGTTGGCTTAATCCCATGCCTGCTGACAGGAGTTGTGATTCAGATTGTTGGGTAATAGGACGTGACCAACATACTCCATGTTGTGTCAAACGGTGAGGCTGACAGTCTTCAGATTGTACGCATTATGATAGGCCAGCTGCTTTCGTTTGCAATAGTTCTTGCGATTTACAAAAAACGTTTCAACTAAAATCCTTGTGTATTGTTGCGCCTGACAATATAATGATTCTAGAGATTAAATCGTGTATTAGAGAGGTGTAATATATGGAGAAATACAAGCAGGAATTTATTGAATTCATGGTAGAATCTGACGTTCTCAAGTTCGGAGAATTCACACTTAAGAGTGGACGTAAGTCACCGTTCTTCATGAACGCTGGCGGATACGTTACAGGTTCACAGCTTAAGAGGCTGGGCGAATACTATGCTCAGGCAATATATAGCAAGTACGGTACTGATTTTGATGTTCTCTTCGGACCTGCATACAAGGGTATTCCTCTTAGCGTAGTTACTGCAGTAGCATTCAGCGAACTGTACGGCAAGGAGATCAGATACTGTTCAGACCGTAAGGAAGCCAAGGATCACGGCGCTGACAAGGGCGGCCTTTTGGGAAGCCCACTGGTTGATGGCGACAGAGTTGTAATGATTGAAGACGTTACTACTTCAGGTAAGTCAATGGAAGAAACAGTACCTAAGGTAAGAGGCGCAGCAGATGTAACAATCGTTGGTCTCATGGTATCTCTTGACAGAATGGAAGTTGGTAAGGGCGGCGTTAAGTGCGCACTGGACGAAGTTGCAGAACTTTATGGATTCGAAACAAACGCTATCGTAACTATGGCTGAAGTAACAGAATATCTTCACAATAAGGAATGCGGCGGCAGAGTTGTTATCAATGACGATATCAAGGCTGCAATCGACGCTTACTACGAACAGTACGGCGCTAAATAGAATGACAAAATGAAACGGGAGCTGATCAGCTCCCGCTTTTTTATTTGCCTTTTTATGTATTCAGCCGTGGTATAATACAGTAGAAATACAGTACAAAAATAGCTAGAAGAAATCACATTCTGAGAACTGATGAAAGAGACTAGAATTAACGCATTTAAGAAAATTGATATATTTACGATAGGGTTTGCTCTTTTCGCAATGTTATTCGGTGCAGGCAATCTGATTTTTCCGCCGTATTTGGGATGGAAACTGAGGACTCACTGGTTCCTGGGATTCCTGTTCTACCTGCTGGTTGATATTGGCTTTAGCATGGTTGTAATACTTGTTATCGCTAGATCAGAACACGGCAGTGAAGCCATAACCATGAAACTGGGCAAGAGAATATCGACCGTTTTTATGGCGGCAATTTGCCTGTGCATTGGCCCTGCAATAGCGATACCGAGAGTTGCGGCGATTACATACGAGGTTGGAATCGCACCCAATTTTGATGGAGTGAATCCGATCATCTCCATGGCGATATTCTTTGCCATCGTGTGGGTGCTTTGCATCTCCAAGAGCGGAGTTGTTGACATAGTCGGCAAGATTCTGTCGCCGCTTATGGTCGCTGCACTGATATTCATGATCGCAAAGGGCGTCGTTTCTCCAATTGGCGAAATCACTGCGCAAAGTAGCGTGTCAAAGGCTGTAGAATTAGGCGTCACTTCGGGCTATCAGACAATGGATATGATGGCCATGGCCATATTCGCAATTACTGTATTATTTGCCGTTAACCAGAAGGGCTATACAGGAAACAAGCGATTCGCAATAATTGGATATGCAGGGATAATTGCTTCCGTGCTCCTGTTTGTTGTATACGGCGGTCTGGCATATCTTGGCGCAAGCCTTCACGGTAAGAGCAGCCATTCCAGTCAGGTTGATATTCTCCTGGCAGTAACTAAGGGCGTGCTAGGTCATAACGGACTTATGCTCCTTGGAATTATTGTTACCTTAGCGTGTCTTACAACTGCAATTGGACTGGTTACTGCAATTTCGGAGTTTTTTGAAGAGAAACTGGGAATTAAATATCCGATACTTGTTACCATCTTCACAGTTGTTTCCTTCGCTATTTCTAACGTAGGAACTAACACAATCATACAGATGGCTTCGCCGGTGCTGGGAGTCATTTATCCGGTGCTGATATACATGACATTCTGTGCTATCGCAGGTGATAGAATGCCAATATTTGCAATCAGATGTGGCGCAGCAGTAACATTTGCTGTATCATTACTTCAGCAGATGGAAGGCGCGCTTCATGTGGATATAATTAGCAGTTATCTACCGTTGGAGCAGTGGGGCTTCGGTTGGATTCTTCCTGCTGCAGCAGGTCTTGTTTTAGGACTTGCAATAGATGCTAGAAGGACTCGTATGAAGTAATGGACAATAAAAGAACCGCATTTAGCGGTTCTTATTTTATTTCAGAAATTCATCTATCAGTGCGCTAGCTTCATCAAATGGCGTATTCTCCATGTCAATCCAGTGGATATCCTTTCGCTTACGGAACCAGGTCATCTGCTCCTTCGCCAGATGGCGAATGTCACGATAAAGACGCTCATAAAATGCGTCGAAACTGTCGAATTCACCGTTAAGATACATGTTGATATATCTGTATTCCAGTCCCAGACTATGCAAAAATTTATCGGTCGCACCGTTCTTCTTAAGATTCTCTACTTCTTCAATCATCCCCTGTTCAAGACGTCTATCAAGTCGCTCGTGAATTCTCTCGTACAAAGTCTCACGCTCCCACGTTACACCAATGACGAGAGTCTCATAGCGAGGCTTGTTAACGCGCGGCTCTGTGTTGCCGGTGAGAGTTCTCTCAACGGCGCGCTCAAGGCGGCGCTTATTCTTCAGATCGATGTTCTCAAGAGCTGCAGGATTCTTCTCGCGAAGAATATCGATGAGTTCATCGATACTCTTAGCTAAAATCTCCTCGCGAAGCTTCGGGTCCAGGTTTTCTTTGCGAATATCATATCCATCAACCACAGCGTTAACGTAGAGGCCAGTGCCTCCTACGAGAAATGCTGGCTTACCACGTGCGATGATGTCGTCGATAGCGGCATACGCCTGCTGCTGGAAATCCAGCAGTGAGTAGAAGTCGTTTGGCTCAGCAACATCGATAAGGTGATGAGGCACTCCATCCATTTCTTCAGGTGTAACTTTGCCCGAACCAAGGTCCAGTCCTGTGAAAACCTGACGTGAGTCTGCGGATACAATCTCAGCGCCATATTTCTTGGCAAGCTGGATACCAAGTCCGCTCTTGCCTGATGCGTTTGTTCCGGTAATAACAACCAGTTTATTCATATTTTCACACTCCATAAGTAGTAGTTCTTATCTGGTCATATTGTATCAAATTTGGGCTAGGTAATCTATTAAAATACAGTTCTCTTTTTCTATGGGAAAATCATACTAAAGAACTTTAATTAATTAAAGCGATAACGCGGCGATGTATTGCACCGCTAAAGAAAATTTAGTATACTTTTAAGGTATTGTGACTAATTATTTAGGTTATAAGAAGAGGGCAAAAATGATTAACAAAAGGTATGAGAAAATGCTTAGCGAGAAGGACCTGATTTTTGAAATCAGCTACTACGCTAAAGCAAGAGCAGAAGTTGTGGGGGCGGAAAATGTGCACAACTTCAGCCTGGGTGGTCCTAGTGTAGATCCACCTCAGTCAGTATCAGACACAATTAAGAAATTAGTTGATGAAGTGCCATCTAAGGAACTTCATGCATATAGCCCAGGCGTTGGTTTGCCGCAGGTTCGCCAGCAGATTGCTGACAATCTCAACGAACGATTCGGTTCAAACTATGGTCCTGGCAACATATTTATGACAATCGGTGCTTCAGGTGCATTAGCACATGCATTCAGAGCTGTAGCTGAGCCTGGTGATGAGATTATGGTTTTCGCACCATACTTCTCAGAATACAAGCCATATACAGAAGGTGCAGGACTTAAATTAAATATTGTTCCTGCGAATACTGAGAACTTCCAGATTAACTTCGAAGCAATGGAAGCACAGATGAATGAGAAGGTTACAGTGGTTATGGTTAATAGCCCTAACAACCCATCAGGAATCGTTTATAACACAGAGACAATCAAGAGACTGGCACAGATTCTTGAAGAGAAGTCAGCAGAATATGGTCATCCGATTTATCTGATCAGTGATGAACCATATAGAGAACTCCTCTTCGCAGGAACTGATGCTCCGTTCATTGCTAACTATTACAAAAATACATTGGTTTGCTACTCATTTAGTAAGTCAATTACACTTCCAGGCGGCAGAATCGGTTATCTGGCAATTAATCCAGATGCAGATAACGCAGATTTAATCTTCGAGATTTGTCCGCAGATCAGTAGAACAATTGGAATGAATGGTCCGACAGGACTTATGCAGAGACTTGTTGGCGAGGTTTGCGGTGATACAGCAGATCTGAGCGTATACGAAGAGAATAGAAACATTCTTTGCGAGGCCCTTAAGGAATACGGATACGAACTGACAGAACCAGGCGGAACATTCTACATGTTCCCGAAGGCTCTTGAAGAGGACAGCATGGCCTTCTGCGAGAATGCTAAGGAACTTGACTTAATGCTGGTTCCTGGTGACATCTTCGGATGCCCTGGATTCTTCAGACTTGCGTACTGCGTACCAACTGAGAGAGTTAAGGCTGCGCTTCCTGCCCTTAAGAAACTGGCGGAAGCATACGGCAGAATATAGAAATATACGGTTTAGGAGAGAGGTAATTATTATGAAGAAGATACTTAGCGGTAACGAAGCTGTTGCATACGGTGCACTGGCTGCAGGCGTTAAGGTAGTAAGTGGCTACCCAGGAACACCATCAACAGAAGTTATCGAAACATTACTCGAAATGGACCTTCCAGGTACACACGTAGAGTGGAGTACTAACGAGAAGGTAGGATTCGAAATCGCTGCAGGTGCTGCATACGCAGGACACAGAGCAATGACAACAATGAAGATGTCAGGTCTGAATGTTTGTTACGATTCACTGATCGGTATCGCTTACTCAGGCGTTAACGGCGGTCTGGTTGTTTTCGTAGCTGACGATCCTGGTGTAGACGCTGGTATGTGTGAACAGGACACTAGAGGCTTCGCTATCATGAGTGATATGCCAATGCTGGAGCCAGGTTCACTTCAGGAAATCTACGACATGACTAAGCATGCATTCGAGATGGCAGAAGAGATCAAAGGTCCTGTATTCTTAAGACTGGTAACTAACAACTCACAGTCAATGGGCGTTGTTGAAATCGACGAGAGAGTGCTCCCAGCTGAGAGCGCACCAATGCCACCATTTGATCCTGCTAAGTACACTAAGGCAGGCGCAGAAATCTGCATGGTACAGCACCAGTCACTTCTTGACAGACTGGATGCAGCTGAAGCTTATACAGTAAGAGAGAAGTTAAACAAGATGCAGCTTAAGGGCTCATTCGGTATCATCTCAGTTGGTATCGCTAAGGGATATGTTCAGGAAGCTTTCGAGAACCTGACAGCTTACGGTATCGACACAACAGATATCTCAACTCTGGAACTCTTCGGTACAATGCCATATTCACATGAAGATCTGATGACATTCATGAAGCACTGCGACAAGATTCTGGTTGTTGAAGAACTGGAACCACACATTGAGAGACAGTGCTGCGTAATGGCACACACTAATAAGATTGACGTAGAAATCATCGGTAAGCTGGATCGTACTTTCAGCCGCATTGGCCAGTACGAAGCTCTCATGGTAGAGAATGCAATCCGTAAGATTAAGGGAATCGAAGCAAGAGAAGTTAAGCTTGAGAGCGATCCTCTGGCACTTTGCGCTAAGAGACCAATCGACTTCTGCGCTGGATGCCCACACAGAGGCACTTACGTAGGTATGGAGATGGGCCTCAACGCATGTGGTCTCAAGAAGGAACAGGCATTCATCACTGGTGATATCGGATGTACTATTTTGGGAAGCTGCCCTCCATACAACATCCTTTGGACAGAACTGGCAATGGGCGCTAGCATTCCGCTTGCACAGGGTGTTGCTCACAGTAACATTCCTGCACCAGTATTCGCAACTATCGGCGACTCAACATTCTTCCACGCAGGTCTTCCTGGTCTTGCTAACATGCTCCAGCATAACGTTAACATGACA
>JAGHTQ010000110.1 GCA_018065295.1 Candidatus Colimonas fimequi
TAACATTATTCTTCCTCCGCTGCAGATTATTCTGCCATTTCCTTTAACTTAGCAATAGTTGCTTCTAATGTTTCTACGTTCTCAACGTTAAGTGGTTCTACGCCCTTGAGAGTCTTCTTAGCAAGACCGCTCAGAGTATGTCCAGGACCAACTTCTACGATAGCTTCAACGCCGTTATCTGCGAATCTACCAAGGATTTCTTCCCAGTAAACAGGGCTCATTGCCTGCTTAGCCAGCATCTCTACAAGGTGTGCTGCTGCGTCATCGCCAGCATCCTTCATGATGTCGTCTGCTGTAGCGTCTGCATATACTGTCATCTTAGGAGCCTTCAGGTCTGCTGCTGCCAGGACATCCTTAAGTCTCTCAGCTGCAGGTACCATCATCGGGCTGTGGAATGCAGTACTTACGCTGAGTGGAATAGCCTTAACTCTGTTTTCTGCTGCTACTGCACAGAAACGTTCGATTGCAGCCTTGTCGCCAGCTACTACTGTCTGCTTAGGTGAGTTGAAGTTAACACCTTCCAGAATGCCGTCTTCTCTTGCCATTTCAACCAGCTCGAGAATCTTGTCTCTCTTGCCAAGGCCTGCTGCCATAGCACCCATGTTGTTGCCGTCAGCATCCTGACCAGCTTCCTTCATGAAGATGCCTCTCTTAGCTACGATATCGATACCCTTGCTGTATTCATCGATAGCGCCAGCTGCTGTCAGTGCTGAATACTCACCAAGTGAGAATCCTGCCAGAGCAACTACTTCCAGCTTATCTTCAAGGCCTTCGTTCTTGATTGCAGCCATGAGTGATTCGTAAGCTGCCATTGTTGTTGTATAAATTGTTGGCTGTGTAATGTGTGTTTCCTTCAGTGTGTCTTCGTCACCGTTGAAGCACCATTCCTTAACCTGTTCTCCAGCAAGGTCGAATACCTGCTTAGCTTCTGGATATGCATCGTAGAGATCCTTACCCATTCCACTGTACTGTGCACCCTGACCTGCGAATACGATTCCGATTTTCATGTTTATACACCTCTTGTTTATAAAATACCTGTTCTTGTTTCAAAGATAACTGCAGCTTCACTGAACATTTCTTCAATGATTTCGCCTGCAGGCTGTTCCTTACTAACCAGACCAGCAATCTGACCTGACATGATGTTACCGTTATCAGCATCGCCGTCTCTTACTGCTGCTGCCAGAGTACCTGTGCAAAGTGCATTGATTTCTTCCTGATCAGCATTGCTTGATTCTAATCTCAGAATCTTCTTAGCCAGCTTGTTCTTGATAACTCTTACTGGGTGACCTGTGCTTCTACCAGTTGCTACTGTTGATGAATCCTTAGCCTTGAGGATTGCGCCCTTGTAACCAGGGTGAACGATACATTCTTCAGCTACCAGGAATCTAGTACCAACCTGAACGCCGTCTGCGCCCAGCATGTATGCTGCTGCGATACCTCTGCCGTCAGCAATACCACCAGCTGCGATAACTGGGATATCAACTGCATCTACCATCTGAGGTACCAGTGCCATTGTTGTTGTTTCGCCGATGTGTCCGCCAGCTTCTGTACCTTCTGCTACGATAGCATCAGCACCAGCTCTTGCAACTCTGATTGCCAGTGTGCAGTTAGCTACTACTGGAACAACCTTGATGCCAGCTTCCTTCAGCTTAGGGATATATTTACCAGGGTTGCCTGCGCCTGTAGTTACTACTGCAACCTTCTCTTCGCAAACAACGTCCATGAGTTCGTCAACGTTCGGAGCTAAAAGCATGATGTTAACGCCGAATGGCTTGTCTGTCATTTCTCTTGTTCTTCTGATTTCAGCTCTGAGCCAGTCTGCATCTCTGCCACCTGCTGCGATGATACCAAGGCCGCCACCATTACTTACTGCTGCTGCCAGGTTGCCTTCTGCAATCCATGCCATTGCGCCCTGAATGATAGGGTACTTAGTTCCTAAAATTTCACAAACCTTGTTCATAAATTACCTCCTGAACATTATCTTTACAGTTCAATAATTGGTGCACCTCTTCTAACCCTTCGTGAGCTGACGTTCAGCTCCGGTTGTCGCGATGACCAATAATTACTTTGATTATCAAACTTTTTCTTGATACTACCACAAATTGTCTAAAAAGTCAAGTTTTCTCCACGCCCACTAAAAAAGCCGGGCGTATGCCCAGCTCATTATTTACTCGTTTCTTAACATTGTTATGAGATCCTCCGGATTCTCCAGTCTCAAAGACGGTTTATCATCCCCGAAGTCTTCATCAGTCCAGCCCTTGAGAGCGAAAGTCCATCCAACAAGAACTGACTTAACACCCGCATTATTCGCGCAAAGGATGTCGAACATGGTATCTCCCAGCATCACTGCATTCTCCGGCTTCGCTCCCAGCTTACGCAAAGCAACCAGCGCAGGTTCTGGATCCGGCTTATGCTTATCAGTGTCCTCTGGAGTCACGATTACATCGAAGTCATCGATGATGCCAAACTTGGTGAGGGCTTCTGTTGTCGTGTTAACAAGTCTTGAAGTTACGATAGCAGTCTTGTATCCAGCTGCCTTAGCTTCATGCACCATCTCCTTAACACCAGGGAACAGTTCAATGTAACCAGTGAAGTGGTCACGCTGAAAACTTCTGTACACTTCTATTGATTCTTCTACCGGAATATTCGGGAAGAACTCAGCCATAGTTCTGCTAAGTGGCTCCCCAAAGGTAGGAATCAGACGCTCAAGGCTCTCTTCACGACCCTCCAGAGTTCTGAAAGTGTGCTGCCATGACTCAATTATGATGTTGTTGGTATCCATCAGGGTACCGTCGAAGTCGAATAAAATTGTATCGATCATCGGCCAAAATTTCTCCTCTTATATAAATGGAAAAGCTTGGTAACTGAACAGTCCCCAAGCTTCTCGCGGTGTATAAAAATGATTTTAGAGATTTTCAAATTTAGAATCCACCAAACATTGAAAGCATTACTGATGCAGCAACACCTGATCCGATAACGCCTGCTACGTTAGGTCCCATAGCATGCATGAGCAGGAAGTTTGTTGGATTTGCCTTCTGTCCCTCAACCTGTGATACTCTAGCAGCCATTGGTACAGCTGATACACCAGCTGAACCGATGAGTGGGTTGATCTTACCACCAGTCAGAACGTTCATAATCTTAGCGATCAGTACGCCACCTGCAGTACCTACTGCGAATGCGCAGATACCAAGGACAACGATCTTGATTGTGCTCAGTGTGATGAATGTTTCACCCTGTGCTGATGCACCAACGCAAGTACCCAGAATGATTACCAGGATGTTCATTAATGCGTTTGATGAAGTGTCTGACAGTCTTGCAGTTCTTCCTGATTCCTTGAACAGGTTACCCAGCATAAGCATACCAACCAGTGGTGCTGCTGATGGGAGTAAGAGAACTACTACTACAGTTACAGCGATAGGGAAGAGGATCTTCTCTCTCTGTGAAACAACTCTAAGCTGTTCCATCTTGATCTGTCTTTCTTTTTCTGTTGTGAGCAGCTTCATGATAGGTGGCTGAATGATTGGAACCAGAGCCATGTATGAATATGCTGCTACTGCGATTGGTCCAAGCAGATGATCTGCAAGCTTACCAGTCAGATAAATAGCTGTAGGGCCGTCTGCTCCGCCGATGATACCGATTGATGCAGCTTCCTGAGCGTTGAAGCCAAGGATAATTGCAGCAAAGAATGCGAAGAAGATACCCAGCTGTGCTGCAGCACCCATAAGCAGTGACTTAGGGTTAGCAATAAGTGGACCGAAGTCAGTCATTGCACCTACACCTAAGAAGATGAGTGATGGCAGTACAGGCTTTAACGTATAGAAGATAGTTAACAGTCCAGCATTAGTTAACTGATTTGAGTTTGTAATACCTTCGTGAGCTACTTCTGAGATAAACATTCCTGCCATAGGAAGGTTTGCCAGTAACATACCGAATGCGATAGGAACCAGAAGAAGTGGTTCAAATCCATGTCTAATTGCCAGATACAGGAATACGAATGATACGAGAATCATGATTCCACTCTGGTAAGTGAAGTTAGCAACACCAGTATCTGCTGCCAGACCTGCTATTGCGCCAGTAATTGCTCCCATTATTTTGTCTCCTTTTCCTTAAAACGACATAGCGATATCAGAGATATCACCAAACAAATGTTATCATATGACGTATTTTTATACAAGCATTTATTCCTTTAAATACTGTATACAATCAAAAGTCTTATCCCCTCAACCCCTTGCAATTACTGGGTTTGAGGGTGTTGATGCGTTATAGTTTTCAGACAATTCTTATACTTTCATGGATAAACCTACGCGTTTCTTGTCGTAGTCAATCTTGATAATTTTGACTTTAACTGTATCACCAACAGAAACTACATCCATAGGGTGCTTAACGAAGCCCTTTTTGCTCATTTCTGAAATGTGAACAAGGCCGTCATTCTTAACACCGATATCAACAAACGCGCCGAAGTCTACAACATTTCGTACAGTTCCTTCAAGCTCCATGTCTATCTTGAGGTCGTCAAACGACTTAACGTCATTTCTAAATACAACTGGAGGAGCATCTTCTCTAGGGTCTCTACCAGGCTTTTTAACTTCCTCAACAATGTCCTTAAGGGTAAGCTCTCCGATGCCAAGATCAGTTGCCATGGCCGCAATGGCCTTCTTCATATTTCTCTTAGGCTTCTTGTTCTCTGCCTGAGCACTCAGTTCTGCCAGTGCAGCAAGACCTTTAGCGCGACCCTTAGGAGCTGCAGGCTTCTCAGTAACACCGTAAACCTGCCAGATCTTCTCATCGATATCTGCGTAGCCGCCACCAGCGATGTCTGCCTTGTCGATGCCCAGCTTCTTCAGCATCTCTTCAGCTGCCGCATATGATTCAGGATGCACCGATGTTCCATCGAGAGGATTCTTACCCCCACTGATTCTGCAAAAACCTGCACACTGATTGTAAGTCTTCTCTCCCAGCTTAGGCACCTTCTTCAGCTGCTTTCTTTCGCTGAAGATGCCGTTTTCTTCACGGTAAGCCACGATATTCTTAGCAATACCCATGTTGATACCAGCAACGTGGGCCAGAAGTGATGGGGATGCAGTGTTAAGATCAACGCCAACTCTGTTTACACAGTCTTCAACTACATTGTCCAGCGCGCCTTCAAGAAGTCCCTGGTTAATATCATGCTGATACTGGCCAACGCCGATGCTCTTTGTTGGAATCTTAACCAGTTCTGCAAGTGGGTCCTGAAGACGACGGCCAAGAGACATTGCGCCTCTTACAGTTACGTCAAGGTCAGGATACTCTTCAGTTGCCAGCTTGGATGCTGAGTATACCGAAGCGCCAGCTTCGTTAACTATAGTATAGTTAATATCAAGTCCGCTCTTCTTAATGAATCCGGCAACAACTTCTTCAGTTTCACGTGATGCAGTACCATTGCCGATTACGATTGTATTTATGTTGAACTTCTCCGCCAGAAGCTTCAGAGTCTTCTCTGTGCCCTTCACGTCGTTCTTAGGTTCAGTTGGGTAAACTGTAGTGTAAGCCTTCAGCTTGCCAGTCTCATCGAGAACGGCCACCTTGCAGCCTGTTCTGAAGCCCGGGTCAATGCTAATGATGCGGGCGCCCTTAACAGGCGGTACCATGAGAAGCTTCTCAGTGTTCTTTGCGAAAACCTTAACCGCTTCAAGCTCAGCACGTTCAGTGAGAGTATTACGAAGTTCACGCTCTGCCGATGGGGCCATGAGACGCTTGTAGGCGTCAGCGATAGTTTCCTTCAGAAGCTCGCTAAAGATTGACTTCTCGTTTGTAATCACGTCCTCTGCGATGATGTGTTCCATCTTCTCAACATCCGTGTTTACCTTAACCTTCAGCTTCTTCTCCTTCTCGCCTCTGTTTATAGCCAGAATTCTGTGGTTAGGAATCTTTGATGCGCCTTCCGCGAATTCGTAGTACATGTCATAAACAGTCTTCTCTTCAGGATCCACCGCTTCAGTTGTAATAACCGCTGACTGTGAAGTAGCATTTCTAATCTTCTCAGTAAGCTCTGGACTATCTGAAATTTCTTCTGCAATGATATCGCATGCACCCTTGAGGGCTTCTGCTGCAGTGGCAACTTCCTTTTCTTCATTTACAAAGTCTGCCGCAACCGCTTCAGGCGCGCCCTCCACCAGCTGCTGAGCACGAATGATTTCTGCCAGTGGGGCAAGACCTTTCTCACGAGCCTTTGATGCACGAGTCGCCTTCTTTTTCTTAAAAGGCTTATACAGGTCTTCAACTCTCTGAAGTACCTGTGCCTCTTCAATCTGCGCCTGAAGTTCAGGTGTCAGTTTGCCCTGCTCGTCGATAAGACGAATGACTTCACCTTTTCTTTCTTCCAGATTACGCAGATATGTAATTCTGTCGTCCATATCACGAAGAACTACGTCTGATAATCCGCCAGTTGCTTCCTTACGATATCTTGCAATAAAAGGAATTGTGTTTCCTTCATCTATAAGCTTAACAGTTGCTTCTACCTGCGAAGTCTTAAGTCCGAATTCGCTGGCAAGAACTTTTATTAAATCCATTTCTAGTGTTTACTCCTTATGCTTTAATTTCTCGTTGATGAAATAATCGATGTCTCCGTCCATTACAGAATCAACGTTACTAACTTCTGCGCCAGTTCTGTGGTCCTTAACCATTTTGTAAGGATGGAACACATATGAGCGAATCTGACTTCCCCAGGTAATCTGAGAATAGTCGCCCTTAAGTTCACTGAGATTCTCCTTCTGCTCCTTCTCTGCCAGTTCCAGAAGTTTTGATCTGAGCAGCTTCATGGCAGTATCTTTGTTCTGAATCTGCGAGCGCTCATTCTGACAAGTAACAACGATATTTGTCGGAATGTGGGTGATTCTAATGGCCGAGTCAGTAGTGTTAACGTGCTGACCGCCTGCACCGCTTGAGCGATATGTGTCGATTCTAAGATCGTCCGGATTGATTTCAACAGAAACGTCGTCATCGATTTCTGGTGTTACATCAAGAGATGCGAAAGATGTATGTCTTCTGCCAGAAGAATCAAAAGGCGAAATTCTAACCAGTCTATGAACACCCTTCTCGTTCTTCAGATAGCCGTAGGCGTTAATGCCTTCGACCAGAAGAGTTGCGCTCTTGATACCGCCCTCAGTATCATCCTGCAAAGATATCATCTTCGCCTTATACCCCTTCTTATCGCACCACCTTGTGTACATGCGAAGAAGGAGCTGTGCCCAGTCCTGAGCATCAGTTCCGCCAGATCCTGCGTGAACCTGAATGATAGCGTTATTGCTGTCGTACTTGCCATCAAGGAATGTGGCAAGTCTCAGTTCCTCAAGGTCCGCTTCAAGGGCCTTGCATCCTTCGAGAGCTTCATCAAGGAGACTCTCGTCTCCATCTTCCTCATACATTTCAATGAGAACATCCATGTCCTCAAGACGGCCAGCCAGGTCGTCCAGTTTGTTCAAGGTGTTCTCAATTGACTTCTTCTCTTTCATTTTTTTCTGAGCGGCTTCAGGGTTACCCCAGAAGCCGTCAGTATTCATTTCAAATTCTATTAATTCAAGTCGTTCCTTAAGCCCTGCCGGGTCAAAGGGACTCACCTGCCTCACGAAGCATTGAGTTCAATGCCGGCAGCATGCCTTTAATGTCATCTATAATCATAGTCTCTCCTGAGTAATTAGTTTCTTCCGCAGCAGTGCTTGTACTTCTTACCGCTACCGCATGGGCAAGGATCATTACGTCCTACCTTAGGAGCATCTCTCTTAACAGTTTCCTGCTTACGTTCGCGCTTAGGAACCTGTGTTGCTCCTGGCATCTGCTGACCGTTAGCCTGTACATCTGACTTATCATCAACGAAGTCATCCTTCTTGCCTTCGCCAGTTCCAAGTACATCCTTACGTTCAGTTGATGTTTCAACAGTTACGTTGAAGCAGAATCTTACGAAGTCTTCCTTGATAGCCTGAACCAGTTCTTCGAACATAGCGAAACCTTCTTCAGCGTATGCGCCAGCAGGGTTCTGTCCGCCAAGACCTCTAAGGCCGATACCATTCTTCAGCTGATCCATTGCATCGATGTGATCCATCCACTTGCTGTCAACGATTCTGATGAGGATCATACGCTCAACTTCACGGATTCTCTCAAGACCAACTTCTTCTTCCTTAGCTTCATAAAGCTCTTCGAAGTCAGCATAGAGACCTTCTCTAAGTGAGTCAGCGTCAATCTGCTTAAGTGTTTCTTCATCGAATTCCAGTGGTTCGAATCTACCAGTGAGAGTCTTCAGCTTCCTGTTGAGAGTTTCGAAGTCCCATTCAGTTGCTGACTTAGATTCCATAACGATAGGGTCTGAAATCTGGTCAATGAGTTCGTGAACCATGTTCATCAGGTCGTCACGCAGGTCATCACCGAAGAGTACCTTCTGACGTTCACCGTAGATGATTTCACGCTGCTTGTTCATTACGTTGTCGTACTGGAGTACGTACTTTCTGATGCTGAAGTTTCTTCCTTCAACCTTCTTCTGAGCATTCTCAATCTGCTTAGAAATGATGCCTGATTCGATAGCTTCCTTCTCTTCAACGCCCAGTTTGTTAACGATGTTCTGCATTCTTTCGCCACCGAAGAGTCTCATAAGTTCGTCTTCCATTGAAAGGCAGAAAATAGTCTTACCAGGGTCGCCCTGTCTACCAGCTCGACCTCTAAGCTGGTTGTCGATACGTCTTGATTCATGACGTTCAGTACCGATTATGCAAAGTCCTCCAAGTTCACGAACCTTCTTCTGTTCATCAGCTCTCTCAGCCTTGAAGTATTCGTGGAGTTCCTGGAACTTAGCACGTGCTTCCAGCATTTCTTCATCGTCGCTCTGAGTGAAGCTTGTTGCAAATGAGATTTGTTCATCAGTATAGCCAAGCTTACTCATTTCGCGCTTAGCTTCGAATTCTGGGTTACCACCCAGGATGATGTCGGTACCTCTACCAGCCATGTTAGTAGCGATAGTGACAGCACCAAGTCTACCAGCTTCTGCAACGATCTGTGCTTCCTTCTCGTGGTGCTTAGCGTTGAGAACCTTGAAGTTCTTAACGCCACGCTTCTTAAGGAGTTCAGCAATCAGTTCTGAAATCTCAATTGAGATTGTACCAACCAGAACAGGCTGGCCCTTCTCGTGAGCTTCCACAACCATGTCAACGATTGACAGGTACTTGCCCTTCATAGTTGAATAAACAGCATCTGGCATATCCTGTCTCTGAATTGGTTTATTAGTAGGGATTACTACAACGTCCATGTTGTAGATATCTCTGAATTCTTCTTCTTCAATCTTCGCAGTACCAGTCATACCACTGAGCTTGTCGTACATTCTGAAGTAGTTCTGAAGAGTGATAGTGGCCAGAGTCTTTGATTCTGACTTAACTGTCAGCTTCTCCTTAGCTTCGATTGCCTGGTGGAGACCATCGCTATATCTTCTACCGAACATCATACGTCCAGTGAATTCGTCTACGATTACGATTTCGTCGTCCTTGATAACGTAGTCAACGTCCAGCTTCATCAGGTGATGAGCCTTCAGTGCCTGCAGAACGTGGTGATTGATTTCCATGTGTTCTGGGTCTGAGAAGTTATCAATCTGGAAGTATCTTTCGCACTTAGCAACACCTTCTTCAGTAAGGGCAATAGCCTTGTCCTTCTCTTCGATGTTGTAGTCTGATGGCTTCAGAGTCTTAACGAATTCGTCAGCGATTCTGTACATGTCAGTTGACTTATCGCCTCTACCTGAAATAATCAGCGGAGTTCTAGCTTCATCGATGAGGATTGAGTCAACTTCGTCGATGATGGCATAGTGAAGGTCACGCTGCATCATTCTTTCTTTGTAAATAACCATGTTATCTCTCAGATAGTCGAAGCCGTACTCGTTGTTTGTACCATAAGTGATATCAGCTCTGTATGCGTCTCTTCTCTGCTGTTCAGTGATGCCGTGAACAACACATCCAACAGTAAGTCCCAGGAATGTATAGAGTTTACCCATCCATTCCATATCTCGCTTAGCCAGGTAATCGTTGACTGTTACAACGTGTACGCCCTTACCTTCCAGAGCGTTCAGGTATGCTGGCAGTGTAGCAACCAGAGTCTTACCTTCACCAGTCTTCATTTCGCCGATACGACCCTGATGAAGAACGATACCACCGATAATCTGAACACGGAAGTGCTTCATGCCCAGGCTTCTCCATGCACCTTCTCTACATACTGCGAATGCTTCAGGAAGCAGATCGTCCAGAGATTCGCCATTCGCAATTCTCTCCTTGAACTCAAGGGTCTTACCTCTAAGTTCGTCATCTGTCAGCTGCTGCATTGCTTCGTCGTAAGCAAGTACTTTATCTGCAATCTTCTCTACCTTCTTGACTTCTTTCGCATTAAGGTCGCCAAAGATTTTTTCCATTAAGCTCATAATTTACCTGTACCTTTCTACTCGTCGTCACGTTCAACTTGAGCAACTACCATGTTAACTTCTATAGCCTTCCTGCTATCTGCCTTGGTAACTCTACCTGTGATTCTCTTGTCATCAACGATAACGTCAAACTTGTCATCACGTGCAGGAAGTTTATCGAGCTGTACAGCAACCCATCCATTAACTGTCAGCACTTCTTCTGGTTCTTCATCAATCTCAAGATATTCGAATACCTTGTTGATGTTGGCACTAGCCTTAACTCTGTAACTGCCGTTCTGAAGTGGAATGATATCCTGTGAAATAACCATGTCGTGTTCATCGTAGATTTCACCAACAAGTTCCTCGATGATATCTTCCATGGTTACAAGGC
>JAGHTQ010000245.1 GCA_018065295.1 Candidatus Colimonas fimequi
GAATTATAGAATAGTAATAGCCCTGCAAATGGCTAACAAAAAAGGAATTGCACGAGCAATTCCTTTTTATTTTCTTATTTCATTTCTCACTATAACTTCAGGTCGCCTTCCTTGATCCAGCCAATCTTTCTCTCAAATCTGCAGATTGCCCAGCTGAGAACTGCAGGAAGAATGAAGCAGATAAGAACAAGGCCAATCCAGTCGAAGGCTCCGATTACCTTACCGTCTGCAACCCATCCAGTGTACACACCAATCTGACCAACGAAACCGCATGTACCCATACCTGATGATACAGGCGCACCGTTCATCTGAAGATGGAAGATACAAGTCGCAATAGGACCTGTAATTGCTGATGCGATAATTGGTGGAATCCAGATTCTCGGATTTTTCACGATATTACTCATCTGAAGCATTGAAGTACCGATGCCCTGAGAAATCAGGCCACCCCATCTATTCTCCCTGAATGACATTACTGCGAATCCTACCATCTGTGCGCAGCAGCCTGCTACTGCAGCACCGCCTGCAAGACCAGTAAGTGATAATGCCGCACAAATAGCTGCTGATGAAATTGGCAGTGTCAAAGCCATACCAACGATTACAGCAACCAGAATGCCCATGAGGAATGGCTGAAGTTCTGTTGCCCACATGATGAGTGTGCCTACCTTCATTGCTGCAGCGCCGAGTGTTGGTGCGATTAATACAGCAAGTGCCACGCCCACACCGATAGTTACAAGAGGTGTCACCAGAATATCGATCTTAGTTTCGCCAGCAACAGCCTTACCTATTTCTGCAGCTACGATTGCAATGATCAGAACTGCCAAAGGACCACCTGCACCGCCAAGTGCATTGGCTGCGAAACCAACGGTAATAAGTGAGAACAGTACAAGCGGAGGGCTCTTGAGGGCGTAACCGATAGCCGCTGCCATGGCAGGGCCAGTCATAGCCATTGCAAGTCCGCCAACTGTGTATGGAACTTCGTTTACTGTGCATATTGGATCGCAAAGCACTGCAATGTGGAACTGTGTTCCGATTGTATTAATTATTGTACCGATGAGCAGTGTGCAAAACAGACCCTGGGCCATTGCTCCCAGTGCATCGATTGCGTACACTCTGAAGGAAATCTCGATTCCCTTTCTCTTTAAAAAGCCTTGGTTTTTTGTTGTCATATTTTCTCCTATCAAAATGGTTTTCCTAAATTATTACAAGCATTATATCATTCTGTATTTTTGTGTCAAGACACATGTATACTTCCTGTTTACTCCTATTATGACAATATGATATTATTGTTCTATACTTCAGGAGGGTATTTATGGATTTATCAGCAGAAGCAAGAAGAAATAGTATCTTAAAGGAATTAATCGAAGCAGACGATCCTAAGTCAGCATCATCACTAGCAGCTGCATACTCAGTAAGCAGACAGATTATCGTTGGCGACATCGCAATCCTTAGAGCATCAGGCCACGATATACTGGCAACTCCTAAGGGATATATCTATGACAGTGTTGAAACACCAGATCACAAATACGAGGAGCTTATCGCATGCAATCACACCGCTGATGATATGCGTGAGGAACTTTATACAATCGTAGATAACGGTGCTACAGCAATCGACGTTACAGTTGAACACTTGGTTTACGGTCAGCTTAGCGGCAATCTTGATTTAAGTTCCAGATACGACGTGGACACTTTTATCAGCAAATTTGATGAGGCAGAAGACATCGTTCCTATGAGTGTTCTAACTCAGGGCGCTCACCTTCATCGCATCGGAGCATCAAGCAAGACCGTTCTTGAGAGAGTGAAGAGTGCTCTTAAGGAGAAGGGCTTCCTCATTGAATAAGGAATACTGAATATGAAATAATTAAGGGTCTGACCGGCATCGGTCAGACCCTTTTATCTTTCATTTTATCTTTTAAGTAAACAGGCCCGCAAAGAACGCCTTCACCTTATCCATAAACCCAAGTTCACTTACAAGTTCCCCGCATTCTGGAAGCACTGAATCCACTTCAGAATCACCTGAATATCCAGGGAAACAGCCGATTGTATCTACGTAGGCTTTGTACTCATCGTAAGTCGCACTTTCCTGAGCCTTATTATCCCAAAGCTTAGCAGAATTAGCCCAAGTTCTGTAATAGGTATCATCCCAAACCTGAGCAGCATCCTTATAATCAGGACTATCAGCCCACATTGCGAAATAACCGCCAGCGTAAGTCTCCTCAGGAATGAGAAGTGCCTTATCCTTCGGGTTAGCACAGTTGTGAATATCCCAATTCTCATAAATATTTCTGGCATTACAACGCTTACGAGTCTTATCCATAATATCGCCGCCGTGCTTATCTTCTCTGATAACGTAATAGCACCAGCCAGTATTGGTATTGTGAATCTTGTTTCCGTTTGATGCCAGCTGACTCATTGGCGTATAGTCGTTGGTCCAGTACACAATCTCGATGCTTGGATCAAGTTCAACATGCTGATCCTTCGCTCTGTGAAGTTCATCGTTCCAGACACGGCATGTGTATCCCTTCTCTGCAAGGCGTGCTCCGGTAGAATTAAGATATGAGATGAACGTATCAGCTGCAGAGCCGTTCTCGATGCCAAGTTCCTTCTGGGCATGGTGCTCCCAGTGCTCCATAGCACTCCAAAGGCTGTTCATGTCAAAAGACTTCCCGCCTACAGTTGTTCCCTTCCATCCGAAGAGTTCGTCACCACCGATGTTGAAATTGCGCGAACCTTCTTTCGCAAAGAAATCAGCGTACTCATCGATAAGAGCGCTTATGAATGCTACCGCAACAGGGTTAGCCAGGTCTATGCCGGTATTATTATATGAAGACTTAGCCCCGTTATACATATAATAGTTGGAGATGCTCCCGAAACCTTCACTTGAGTTATCGTAAGTCACTCCGTCGTATTCGAAACTGAAATCTGGATTCTTTGCAACATAATCCGCGTACTTCTCAATAACGTAGTCCAGGTGTCCCGGCGAATCTATCTCTGGAATAAGTTCAATGTGATACTGTCTAGCCACCTGACAGATTGACTGCAGATCCTCATATGTGAGATACTCGCCTTCCGGCTCGTTTAACCAAGGGAATGTCTTGGATTCAAATCTCATGCCGTGAGTATCGGAGAAATGAAGTTCCAGGGCTGTATACTTCTGCCATGACATTCTCTTAATGAAGTTCTCAATCCACTGCCGAGAATAGTACTTACGACCGCAGTCAAGGAGTACTGTTCGCTCTACAGCGTCTGGCGAATCAGAAACATCTATGGAGACAGTGTTTCCTTCTACCATAAACTGCTGAAGAATATAGTCCAGTCCATATGTCATTCCCGATACAGTGCTGGCACTAACCTTCAGATTCTTCCCTGTAGTTTCAATCTTATAGCCTTGTTTCTCAACATCGCTATCAACCTTCACGATTATATCGCCGGCCTTCGCCTTGCTCTCACTTCCGTAAGCGATAGTCATTGGGGTGTCGCCAGGGATACCTACAGCAGCCATCTGTGAATCCACAAGCTCAATGGCTTCAACCAGTTTCTCCTGTGGCTCAGCCTTGCTCACAATATATATGCGAGAGCTGCTATCGAGAGTGAAACTGCCACCTTCAGCATATACAGGATTTATTTCTATTGTAAATAATAGCGTAAGCATCAGTGCGAAAACCGATACTAATGCAACTGTCTTCTTTAGCATGTTTACCTCTTCTTTAAATTCATTCTGCTGCTTATTATAACACAGATACTAATCCCTATTGCCCTTCTATTAAAAAACTGATACCCTACTTATATGTGCAATTTAACTAGAATGAGAAACAATTTAATAACAATTATGGCAGTAGCAGGACTACTTCTTATGACACTTTTGCTGACTGGTTGTAGTCAGCCTGGTTTCGTGGCATCAGTTGGGCCTACGGCGCAGACGTATGTAGATGATGATGGCGTGATTGCTCCTGGAGATACTATTCCGAGAGGAACAGAGATTAAGGTTCTCAAGGATACCGCTCTTGGCCCTGACGGAGAGAAACTGGTAGCCATTAAGACAGAAGACTTTAATGGTTTTTTGGAAGAGGCCAATATCGCGTCAGACATCAGTGAAATAGTTTTAGAAAAAGAAATTTTCGTTCGCACACCGGCTACTATATATGCAGAGGCTACAGGCCCTGCAATTGCTGGATTCGCGCCGAAGGCATCAAAACTGGAAATCATCGATTGCGACACCCCTGATGCAAACGGTGTGGTTAACAAATACCACGTTCGCCTGGGTGAAACCGAAGGCTACGTTTACGGCAAATACATGGTTTATGACGAGAAGACTGCCAAAAAGAATTGCAATGATAACGGCGCCTACGATATGGCCAAGGACGCTAAATATCCTATGCAGCTCTACGGTGGCAAAGCCACAAACCTTGACTACTACCCTAATGAACCTGTGAATATTGACGGCAATGAATTTTGCACGGATGCTCGCGCTATGTACCTGCACGCAGGTGCCACAGTTAAGGACAAATACTTTAAGCTAGCTAAGAAGAGCGGCGTCAACGCCGTTGTAATCAATATCGACGGGGGAACTTTGGCATATAAATCACCTGTTGCCAAGAAGCTTTGCCCATCGGCATACAAGGACGCCCACTACTCTGTAGAGAAATATCAGGCGGCTGTGAAGAAATATCAAGATGCCGGTATTTATACGATTGGCAGAATCGTTGCTTTCAACGACCCTCACTATGCTAAGGACAACAAGAAGGCCTGTATTAAGTCAGGCGGCAAGTCCACAGAGTGGGTCAGCGCATATAGCCGCGATGCCTGGGAATACAAGGTTTCCCTGGCCCTTGAAGCCATCGAATTAATGGGTTTCAACGAGATTCAGTTCGACTATGTGAGATTCCCTGAAACTGCGTATCAGATGTCCGCTTCAGGAAGCACCGATTTCCGCAACAAGTATAAGGAAGAGAAGGCTCAAGCTATTCAGAACTTCTGCTTCTACGCTACAGACACAATTCACGAGGCTGGTGCGTACGTATCAGTTGACGTATTCGGCGAAAGTTCCAACGGCTACGTTACAGCCTACGGCCAGTACTGGCCTGCCATTTCAAATGTTGTGGATGCCATCAGCAGCATGCCGTACACTGACCATCACGGCGAGAATGACACTTGGACTGATCCATATCCGACCCTTTACAAATGGGCCAAGAAGAGCGCTTCTATGCAGAAGCACATTCCAACGCCAGCTTGCCCTCGTACATGGATTACCGGCTATAACACACCTCACTGGAATCCAACTGTAACCTACGATTACGATAAGCTTCGTGTCCAGGTTAAGGCACTTAAGGACGCTGACCTTGACGGCGGATTTATTCCGTGGAACAGCAACTGCGATTACAGCAAGTACAAGCAATATAAGAAAATATGGAAGAAATAAAGTTTTATGGCCAATAAAAAAAGAGATGCCAATTGGCATCTCTCCTATAATTTTCTTCACGAAATTATGCGTCTTTTCTAGCTGCAATAATTGTGAGCAGGTCAGCGAATACGCCGTATCCTGTCTGCTCAGTTGCAGCCGCTTCTTCGATGATAGTCATTGTTCCCATAAGGTCAGTTGTAATTGAAACTGCAAGGCTTGTTCCACTTACTGAAGCATATGAATCAAACTTGCTGATTTCTTCAGGTCTTACAGAAATCTTGATCTTTCCATCCTGACGATATGCTCTGCAGATGTACTTAATGCAGTTGCCTCTCTCTGCAGCCGCCTTGATTCTCTCAAGTGTAATGCCCTGGCTACATTCAACTTCATCAAGTTCAACATCCTTAGGAGTGATATTAGCATCCATAAGTCCGTTTGCCAGCGCTACCATCTGGATCAGTGATTCCTTACCAGTCAGGTCGCTCATTGGGTTTGCTTCGATGAATCCTCTAGCCTTACCTTCTGCCATGATATCATCAAATTCTCTGCCATGTTCCATTCCTGTTACCAGATAGTTAAGAGTTCTGCTCAGGATACCCTTGATTTCCAGAACCTTACACATCTTCATGTTTTCTCTTACCATGCTGAAAAGTGGAATTGCATCGAGAATTGCTGCTTCGTACATGAACTTACAACCGTTCTGCTCAGCCAGTTCTGTCAGTTCCTTATAGCTCCAAGCCAGAGGGCCCTTGTTGATAGAAATTACATCCTTACCTCTAGTAAGTGCAGCCTTAATATGTTCTGTAGCTGTTCTTCCGTTGGCATATTCCAGTGGAGTCATCTCGATCAGTACATCATAGTCAACCTTCTCAGCAACATCAAGTGATGTCTGGTGAATTCTTGACTGCATGCTTGGTGGGAACATCTTGCCTGATTCCTTGTACTCCAGCATCTGCTCAAGATCAAGACCCCATGCATCAACGATGATACCTCTTGTCTTAGTTGAAATTGCAACGATTGCAATCTCAGTATCGTACTTCTCTCTCAGTTCTTCCTTCTTCTCCAGGAGAATCTGTGATAAAGTTGTTCCAATGCTACCGAAACCTAATAATGCGACCTTTGTAGTCTTCATTGCCTTCTTACCTTCTTCCTACTATAAATAATCTATTATTTGTCGCCTACTTCCAGGGACTCTTCAAAAGATTCTTTCTCAT
>JAGHTQ010000122.1 GCA_018065295.1 Candidatus Colimonas fimequi
AATAAATCTCTTCTCCATACGCTAGGCATCATCATTTTGTAGCCCTCCTTTTAATCACAAAATGTATTAATAATTATGTTAGTTGGTTTACCATCGAGTCAGGTTGATGGTCATCTTATCCCGTCCTGACCATCTCTTCCCTCGTCTTGACTATGTTATACCACCTTTGTTAGCACTCGTCAATACCGAGTGCTAACAATCACATAATCTTCACCGTTTCTTCACATACACGGCGCTTTGCGCGCCTGCCGCGGCCTCTTTACGTGCAAAATATCCCTATCGCAGCTGTTATTATCCTTGCAGGGATATTCCACTACTCATTCGCACCCGTCCCCAGTTCATTCGTTTACTTCTGTCGCGCAAAATAACCCTAGTACCGTTCTTTTTGCACGTGTAGGGATATTCTGCTGATCACTTGGGTAGCTCCGCCACGCAAAATATCCCTATCACTACTGCTATTATTCATCCAGGGATATTTCCCCCCAGAACCCCTACCAAAAAAGACCTGAAACCACGTGGATTTCAGGTCATAATAGTAGCATATAAAGGCCCCTGCTCCCATTAAAAACGTCCGAAAGTATGAATCCGGACGTTTAATAATCTATTATCTATTCTGTTCTATTCTATTCGAATGGGAATACGTACTGAGTAAGGCCCAGTTCGTCTCTCAGCTGAATCAGTTCCTTCTGAATTGATTCGCCTACTGGAACGCCCTTGTCCTTACGATCAAGCCAAGCTTCGTGTTCCTTCTCGCCTGCTGTGTAGATTCTATCCTGGCCAGGTGCCTTGTCTGAGTTTCTCAGCTTTCTTAAGATGTCACCTGATGATGCCTTGAATGTATCAAGACCCATGAAGAATTCAGGATTGATAACGAAGAAGAAGTGACCCAGCTTATACATCTTAGGGTTACCATTCTCGTCAACGCCGCTCAGGTCCTTAGTGTTAGGGCCGCCAGCCAGTGCTGATGAAAGGATTTCTACGATAGTTGTGAAACCATAGCCCTTGAATCCTGCAGTTTCTTCGCCGAGACCACCAAGTGGCAGCAGTGCTGCGTTGCCCTGTCTCATGTCCTTAAGGATCTTGCCTGATTCTGTCATAGTTTCGCCCTGTCTATTAACAACGCAGCCAGCAGGTGTTGGCTTGCCCTGTCTCTCATAGAATTCAATCTTACCATTCTGTACGATGCAAGTAGCGCAGTCGAAGTTAAATGGGAATTCTTCGTCAGTTGGCATTGTGAATGTCATTGGGTTTGTACCCATCATTGGCTCAACGCCAAATGTAGGAGCAACTGATGGTCTAGCGTTAGTACCTGAAATACCAATGAGGCCTTCCTTCTCTGCCATTGTTGTCCAGTATCCTGCGATACCATAGTGAGTTGAGTTGTAGATAGTGCCGCCAGCCATGCCGTAAGTCTTAGCCTTCTCGATGAGCATCTTCATCATCTTGTGGCTTGCTACCATACCCATGCCATCGTGTGCGTCGATAACTACAGTTGTTGGTGTTTCCTTAATAACTTCTGCGTTTGTCACTGGAAGCAGTGTTCCCAGCTTAATTCTATCAAGATAGATTGGCTTAAATCTGTTGCAGCCGTGTGATTCAATACCGCGGCGATCACTCTCCAGGAGTACGTCTGCACAAATCTTAGCATCTTCTTCAGGTACGCCGTACTTAACGAATACGTCTACCATGAAATCATTCATTAACTGCCAATCTACATAAGGTCTTGTTTCTACCATGTTT
>JAGHTQ010000067.1 GCA_018065295.1 Candidatus Colimonas fimequi
GATTTGATGACGGAATCAGATTCTGGGTATATGCACATAGGACTGCAGTACTAACCTTGTTCGCGAAGGTAGTGTCATTCCTGGCAGATCCGATAAGAACGATTATTATATGTGCCATTCTCGTACTGGTACCTATAACAAGGTCTAAATTCGGAATTCCGGCAGCCGCAGGCGCATTAAGCGTAACTATTTTAAACAAGTTAATTAAAAACACAGTGTGCAGAGAGCGACCAGATGAGATGTACAGACTCATAACTGAGCACGGGTATTCATTTGCTAGCGGACACTCGATTACTAGTATGTTCATGTACGGAACGCTCATCTATCTACTTTGCAAATACATGGAGAATAAGAAGGCAAAGAATGTGCTTGTGACCCTTTGCGCGATAATGCTGGTCACAGTGGGAATGAGCAGAGTATATCTGGGCGTTCACTATCCTACGGACGTTCTGGCCGGATGGGGATTAGGTGTAGTCGCTATATGCGTCACAATCATTATTTTGGAAACTATTGAGAAGAGAGGTAAGATAAATGGCAGTAACTAAGGAACCAACTCTAGTTATCATGGCAGCAGGTATGGGTTCAAGATACGGCGGACTCAAGCAGGTTGATAAGATCACAGAAACAGGAGAAATTATCATCGATTTCTCACTGTACGATGCTATGCTCGCAGGATTTGATAGAGCAATCTTTATCATCAGAGAAGAACACAGAGACGTATTCAGAGAAATCATCGATGAACGCGCAGGAAGATTCATGAACATTGAATACGCATATCAGAAGCTTGATAATATTCCTGAAGGCAAGGTTGTTCCAGAAGGAAGACAGAAGCCTTGGGGAACTGCTCACGCAGTACTTTCTTGTGAAGGTATGCTGGATGGTCCATTCGCAGTTATCAATGCTGATGACTACTATGGTCCTGGTGCTTTCGCCACTATCTACGATTATCTGACAAACAACTCAGACGACGATAAATATGCTTACTGCATGATGGGCTATAAGCTTGAGAATACAGTAACTGAGAACGGTACAGTATCTCGCGGCATTTGCACAATGGACGAGAAGGGATTCCTTCAGGACGTAGTTGAACGTACTAAGATTGGTCATCACGAAGATAACATTTGCTTTACAGAAGACGACGGTGAAACTTGGGAAGTACTGCCAGAAGGAACACTGGTATCAATGAATTTCTGGGGATTTACTGCTAGCTTCATGAACGAACTTGAAACAGGACTTGAAGATTTCTTCGAAACTAAGGTTCCAGAGAATCCAATTAAGGCTGAGTACTTCCTGCCAACAGTCGCTGATAAACTGATTAAGGAAGGCAAGGCAAGAGTTAAGGTTCTTGAGACATCAGATAAGTGGTACGGTGTTACTTATCCAGAAGATAAGGAAGACGTTAAGAACGCACTTGAATCAATGAAGGATAAGGGATTGTACCCATCCAAGCTTTGGAAATAGGAGGATTAGATTAGATGATTACACAGGGCGAAGCTGTAAGAAAAATGCAGGGAATTTTAACTGGCAATGAAGACACTATCAGCAAGGCTGAGGCGACTCTGGCAGTTATTGAATTAGATAAGATTATTGAAGGCGTTAGCGAAGATAAGGCTGCCAAGTGCAAAGCACTTTATGCAGCATATATGGCACGGGATGAGCAGGTAGCAGTAGACGGCGACCAGCTGGTTGACATGATCGATGTAATTAAGGCTGATTTTGATGCAATTCTCAGCGTTATCGATTCAGAAGGCGAACTGTTCAACGCAATGCTGGATAGCGTACAGGAATTTCTGTTCAACCCGCCTTTCGAAGGTTATGACTCACTGCCATATGGTCTTATTGAGATTGGCGTATGGACACTGCTGGACTTCTACCTTTGCAAGGAAGCTGGCTACGACAGAGCTGACTACCACGAAAGATACAGAAACTCTGTTGCATCAAGAAGTAACGAGAGCAACGCTGACTACCATATGGAACACAACGTTTGCAAGCTGCAGACAGTTATCAACAAGGCCCTCATCGCAGCAGAAGCTGACACAGATGACACTAAGCTTGGTATCGCTTGCATCCTGACTCTGACTAACATCAAGACTCCAGAAATGCTGGAGATGGTAGCAATGGGTGCGCCGGTGATGGCTAGAGAAATCGTTCCACAGATTAAGGATCCTGATTTCGAAGTTGGTGGCAACGATATGACAGACAACGTATTCAGACTTTATTCATACATCAGACAGGCTCTCGAAGAGCTGCAGCTGGAGGAAGCTGAAGTTTAAACGTTGCATTCTTTGCAAGAAAAATAATAAGAAAACAAGAAGACCGATGGGAAATCCCATCGGTCTTTTAATAAGCATATTTTATCTGTTTACTGCCTCTACGAAACGGAGGAACGCAGCCTTGCCTTCTTCGTTTCTCTTATATACACCAGCGCACTCCAGAATTTCACCGAACGCGATACCAATTTCGTCCTTGATGATAGTATCGATGTTTGCTTCGTTAAGAGCGCCATGCTTAGCAACAATTGCGTCAACCCAGTCAGCGTGCTTAGCCAGAGTTTCGTCTGCGCGAAGGTCTGCGCCTGCCAGGATTGCCTTCTCAAGTGCTTCGATTTCGTCCTTAAGTCTTGCAGGAAGAACGGCCAGTCCCATAACCTCGATAAGGCCGATGTTCTCCTTCTTAATGTGGTGATATTCTTCCCATGGATGATAAAGACCCATTGGGTGTTCGTCAGTTGTAATGTTGTTACGAAGAACCAGGTCGATTTCATAACGACCATCTCTCATACGAACGATAGGAGTGATAGTGTTATGTGGTTCTCCATCTGTTTCGGCGTAAATATATGCAGCCTCGTCTGTATAACCTCTCCATACCTTTAAAATCTTATCGCAAAGTGCGATAATGCGATCAATATTATCACCGTTTAATCTAATAACAGACATAGGCCATTTAACGATACCAGCCTTGATATCTTCGAATCCATTAAAGTTAAGCTCTGTTTCCACAGGTGATTTCGCCATAGCGAACTCATAGTTACCGCCCTGGAAGTGGTCATGGCTTAAGATTGAACCGCCAACGATTGGCAGGTCAGCGTTGGAACCCAGGAAATAGTGTGGGAACTGCTTCACGAAGTCAAAGAGCTTGACGAATGTGTCGTGATTAATCTGCATTGGAGTATGCTCGCCGTTGAGTACGATGCAGTGCTCGTTGTAGTAAACGTATGGTGAGTACTGGAATCCCCAGCGATTGCCCTGAATCTCAATCGGAATGATTCTGTGATTGTTTCTTGCAGGGTGATTGATTCTTCCAGCATAACCTTCATTCTCAATGCAGAGGAGGCACTTAGGATATGAATTAGCCGGCATAGTCTTAGCGAGAGCGATCATCTTAGGATCCTTCTCTGGCTTACTAAGGTTAATTGTAATATCCAGGTCGCCGTATTCAGTAGGAGTTACCCACTTCTGATCCTTAGCTACACGATAAGTTCTAATATAATCGGAAGCGCGGCTTAAATCGTAGTAATAGTCAGTTGCAGCCTTAGGTGATTCTTCGTATCTGTCCCAAAACTCTCTTGTTACCTGACTTGGTCTTGGCATAAGAGCGTTCATGATACGTGTATCAAATAAATCTCGAAGAACGATTGAATCTTCGATAAGCCCCCCGGATACAGCGTAGTCAAGAATTCCGCCAAGAGTCTTCTCAAGATCATCCTTAGTTTCAATTGCAGGAACCTGATCAGGATCCTCATAGTCGTCCAGTTTAAGAATGTCTAAAAGTACGTTTGTTGTATAGATATCATCTTCTCTGCCCAGAAGGTTATGAGCGATACCGTATTCAACCAGCTGCTTAATATATGTGTTAATCATTACTAATTCCTCCGATTACATTACCAGAATTCCGCCGTATGGGCGAACCTTCAAAACATGACAGGAACCTTCACCGAAAATTGATTCGATTGAAGCCTTGTAGTCATCAACTGCGTCGTTCTTAACGAATGCCTGAATTGTGCCAGCGAAGCCGCCGCCGTGAACACGGCACACACCATTATCGCCAAGGAAATATTCACTTGCTGATAATGCAACAGATACGTTCTGTGCGTGGCAGTCCTTAAGGCTGTAGATGTTCTGCAGTGACTTGCTTGATGAATCGCCGCTTGCCTTGATGCTCTTGAGGAAAGTCTGGAAATCACCATTTTCAAGAGCGTTAACCGCCTCATCAACACGGTCCTGTTCAGTGAAGAAATGAATTGCACGAAGTACAGCTCTGTCACTGATGCTCTCGCGGATAACACCAATGCTGCTGAAGAATTCGTTCTTGTCAACTTCGCGCAGGTATTCTTTGCCGAAGAAGCCGGCAACCTGCTTCATTTCTACTGGGATTGCAGCGTAGTCGTCAGTCAGGTTAGCGTGTGAGCCCTTAGTATCTATTATGCAAAGGCTGTAAGCGTTACCCTCGAAATCACTAGGTACTGGTTTAATAACCGGTGCATCTACGTCAGCGAAGTCGATGTAAACAAGACCGCCGATGCTGCATGCTACCTGGTCGAGGAGTCCGCATGGCTTACCGAAGTAAACGTTCTCTGCGTACTGACCGATCTTAGCGATGTCTACAGAAGGAACCTGCATATCGTTATATAATCCTGAAATAATTGTTCCAACTAAAGTTTCAAACGCAGCAGATGAGGACATTCCCGCACCAACTAATACATCCGAAGTAATGTAGGCTTCGAATCCGCCGACATTGAATCCTCTCTCCTTAAGGCCAGCAGCCACTCCGCGGATAAGAGCGGAAGATGTGCCAAGTTCGGATTCTCTGAGAGTTGTATCATTGATATCAATCTCGAGCAGTGGGTAATTACCTGAAACCAGGTGAATGATCATGTCGTCTGTAGGAGCGGCAACACCGATGGCATCAAGGTTAAGACTTGTTGCCAGGGCGTGTCCTCTCTGATGGTCTGTATGATTGCCTGAAACTTCACTTCTTCCAGGCGCACTATATATTGCTACTTCTTTCTCACCGAAAAGGTCGCGGAATTTCATAAGCGCTTCCTCATAACGCTTAACGTTATATGGAATCATATTAGTATCGATATAAACTTCCTGTAAACGTGCATCACATGCACCACTTGTTAATTCTCTAATATAGTCGTTACAAAATTTCATGCTTATTACCTTCCTATGAGAAATTGTCATTAGATGCGTTCGATTCTGCTTTCGTAAGGTGCCAGAACCTTGTCGCCATCCTTAACTTCATATCCGTTGTGGTTCATAACCATACGAACACGGTTTTCACCTTCGCCGCGATAGCTGATTTCTACGCCATCTTCGCTAGCTTCTGTTTCGATCTGAGTTTCAGTCATGATCTGGCCCATAACAGCCTTAGTAGTCTCTTCGTCGAGACTGCAACCTACGTAGTAGATCATGCCTTCGCCCTGAGCCTTACGAGTTACAGCTGCAAAGTTATCATAGAACATATCGCCGTATCTATAAAGTACTTCAGCGTCAGTTACTTCTAACATGTCACGGAATACTCCGCCGATGCCTTCGTTACCAGCCATGATGCCTTCACCGATTACTGGGAAGTTCTGGCCTTCCTGCAGAGACTCAGTCTCAACAAGAGCAACGCCTGCGAAGTCACTGTATCCAACTGGGATGATTTCGCCGAATGTAAGGTTGTTGTTAACGTCCTTAACAGCAGTTCTGTATGTCATTACTGCAGTACCACCGTTCTTAACGAATTCCTGAACCTTCTTAGTCATTTCTGGCTTGCCGATAATCATCTGAGATAAGATTACCACCTTATAGCCATCGAAGTCTACATCTTCTGGAATAACGTCAACAGGAACATTAACATCAAAGAATGCCTTGTACAGCTTCTCCATTTCGCCCTGTGGGTCCAGGAGGAAGCTCTGCTTCTGAATTCTGAAAGCAGCAAGTGAATCGTAGTCGTATACCATAGCAACGTCGCTCTTCATTGGAGCTTCCATTGCTTCCTTGTTAGCCATCATTTCGTGGAAGCAGCTCTGTACTTCGTAGAACTTACGTCTCTTAACGTTATCTGCGTCAAGAACACCGTAGCAGAACTGTTCAGCGCCCTTAGTTGCGCCTCTGTAACGGAAGTACATCATTGAGTCACATCCGTGAGCGAAGCCCTGATATGACCACATCTTTGCCTGGTTAGGTCTTGGTGAGTAACCAGTAACATCATGGCCCTGTGCACCCATGATAGCTTCTGTGATCCAGAAGTTCTGACCCTTAAGGCCTCTCATGTAGTCAAGTGCGAAGCCAATCTGGTGAGGAGCGATAGGCTCTCTCTGACCACCCCATACAGGGTAGTTGTTGTAAGCAACTGTATCGATGCTCTTAGCAACCTTGCTGTAGTCAACGTGCTTGCCCATGCCGCCGCCTGGGAAGTCATGAATAACGTGAGCATCAGGTGCGATTTCCTTAATCAGAGCTGTCTGGAAATCCATGAAGTCAACGATTGACTTGTTTCTGAATCTTTCCCAGTCCAGTCTGAGAGCAGGGTTATGAGTAGTGATTGTTTCCATTGGTGTAGGAATCTCATCAAATGAGTTGTATTCCTGTGACCAGAATGTTGTGCCGTATGTTTCGTTTAATCTGTCGATGTCGCCTTCGAAAGCATCATTCAGATACTTCTGGAATGCGCTCTGGCACTGTGCACAGTAACATACGTCACTGCCTTCGTGACCGATTTCGTTATCTGTCTGCCATGCTACGATAGCTTCTTCATCCTTGAAGTGTTCAACCTGCTTACGGATAATCTTCTCTGAGTATTCGTACATAACAGGTGAGTTGAAGCAGTATACGTGTCTGCCGCCGAATGTTCTCTTCTTGCCGCCTTCGAATTCTGAGAGAATTGAAGGTTCCTTCTTAGCAAGCCATGCAGGAATAGTTGCAGTTGGTGTACCCATGATAACCTTTAATCCCTTAGCCTTAGCGTGCTCGATTACATTGTCGAAGAAGGAGAAGTCGTATTCGCCTTCCTTCTTCTCCATTAAGTGCCATGAGAACTCTGCAATACGGATAACATTGCAGCCCAGTTCTACGATTGTATCTAAGTCCTGATCCAGAAGGGAAGCATCCCACTGTTCTGGATAATAGTCAACTCCTAACCACATAGTATTTCTCCTATTTTATAAATGTGCGTTATCAAATGTTGTTTTCTTGATATTAATTTTCTGACTTTCTAGCACGAAGTTCATTCATCATATTTGAGTAGTACTCAGGAGTGAGCTTGTAACCCTTGATGTAGATTAAGAAGCAAAGTGCTGACAGGATAGCAGGAATCAGGAACATGATGATTCTCATACCGTTTTCTGCGCCTGCAGTCTGCTGCTGGTTTGCAACGTAGCCGATCATTGTGAGACCAACACCACTTACGAAACCTGAGAAAGCGCCAGCGAACTTAACAACGAATGTCTGCATTGAGAACAGGATTGATTCGTTTCTTGTTCCCAGTGAATATTCACCGTAGTCAACTACTTCTGAGAGGATTACTGTGATGAATACGAGCATGAAGCCGATACCACAGTTAACGATTGCTGAGCAAAGGCCTACGCCGAATACGTTCTTTGGAGCAACCAGGCCCAGGAAGAACAGCAGTGCGAAACCGAATACTGGCAGGAATGATGCCAGGAAGAATGAAATCTTCTTACCAATCTTCTTGCTGAGGAATGGCAGGATAGCCATTGAACCCATCTGAGCGAAACCAGCAACACCTGCATATACAGGATAGAGAACGCCGTTTCCTGCTGCTTCATAAGTTCTTTCAGCTACATACTTGAAGTAGTACAGAGCGAAGCTGTTTGAAAGCTGATATGCGATGTTGAAGAACAGTGCGATACCAAGGATGATCTTAACCTGGTCGTTCTTAAGCAGAACTCTCAGCATACCCTTAACTGAAGTCTTCTCAGCACTTGCTACAACAACCTGTTCCTTACAGAAGATTACTGTCAGCAGTGATGCCAGGATAAATACGATTGCGATGCAGATTGCCAGGATTGAGAAACCCTTAACGTCATCGCCGCCACCGAACTTAGCAACCATGATAAGACCGAATGAGTTTATTACCAGCCATGCACATGATGCGCAGATTCTTGGAATAGCTGAAATCTGGCTACGTTCGTCTTCGTTATCAGTCATTGCAGGAACCAGTGACCAGTAAGGGATATCCATGATTGTGTAAGTCATACCCCAAAGGATGTAGAAGATTGAGCACCATACCAGGTAGCTGTGACCTTCCAGTCCGTTGTTAGCGAATAACAGTACTAATACGATTGCATTGATTACAGTACCGATAAGGATCCATGGACGGAACTTACCCCATCTAGTACGAGTGTTGTCAACGATCATGCCCATGAATGGGTCGTTGAATGCGTCCCAGATTCTAGCTACCATGAACAGAGCACCTACGAATGCTGGAGCTACTGATCTGTAGTCTGTCAGGTACATCATCAGGTATGTACCAACGATAGCGTATACGGCATCCTTACCGAATGCGCCTGCACCGAAGCTGGCTTTTGTGATTAAACTCAGTTTCTTGTTGTTCATTTCTTCTCCTTCTAAT